>NZ_JAMYRO010000032.1:0-67205 GCF_040321495.1 Mesorhizobium sp. M0408
GTCCCCCACCCCACCCGCCCCGCCCCCCCCCCCCGGGGGGCGGGCCCGGCCGGTCCCCCCCCCCCACCACATCACATTGGGAACTCAAGCCGGCCGCTTACTTGATCGCGTCCCAGCTTTTCTGGATGTCAGTGGCGACGTCCTGGGCGGACTTGCCGCCGACCAGGTCGATCATGCCGGTCCAGAACGCACCGGCGCCGATCTTGCCCGGCATCAGGTCGGACCCGTCGAAGCGGAAGGTCGAGGCGTTGGCCAGGATCTCGCCCTGCTTCTTCAGCGCGTCGCTAGCATAGGCGTCCTTGTTGACCGACTTGAACGGCGTCACGAAGCCGCCCTGTGCCATCCAGATCTCATGAGCGAGCGGCAGCTTCAGGAATTCGATGAACGCGCGGGCACTCTTGCTATCTTTAGTGATCATGGCCAGCGTGCCGGCGCCGAGCACCGGAGTGCCGAGCTCGGGCTTGGAGGCGTAGGGCGGGTAATAGAAGAAGTCGGCATCCTCGCCGATCTTGGTGCCTTGCGGGAAGAAGGTCGGGATGAACGATGCCTGGTGGTGCAGATAGCATTTCGGCGGCACCGAGAAGAGGCCCTTCGGGCTGTCACGGAAATCGGTCGCCGCAACCGCCTTGGCGCCGCCCTCGACCATCTTGTCGTCGGTCGCGATCTTGCCGAAAATGTCGATGGCGTTGACCACTGCCGGATCGTTGAACGGAATTTCGTTCTTCACCCATTTGTCGTAGGTCTCGGGCGTCTGGGTGCGCAGCATGATGTCTTCGACCCAGTCGGTCGCCGGCCAGCCGGTGGCGCCGCCCGAACCAAGCCCGATGCACCATGGCGTGCCGCCGTCGCCGATGATCTTCTTTTCGAGCTCGGCAAGCTCTTCCTGCGTCTTCGGCACCTTGTAGCCCGCTTCCTCGAAATTGTCCGGCGAGTACCAGACCAGCGACTTCACGTCGGCCTTATACGGAAAGGCGAAGAAGCCGGGCTTGCCGTCCTTGTCCTTGAACGTGCCGAGGTCGACCCAGGATTGGCCGGCGCCGTAATTGTCCTTGACCCAGTTGGCCGTGTCGTCGCCGAGCGGCGTCAAAAGGCCCTTCGATGCCAGATCCTGGATCAGGCCCGGCTGCGGCAGCACGGCAATGTTGGGCGGGCTGCCGGCCTGCGTGTCGATGACGATCTGCTGCTCGTAATTCTCCGACGAGGAGTACTTGATCTCGGCGCCGGTGGCTTCGGAGAAGTAATCGAGGACGGTGCGGATAAGCCCTTCGTCCTCGCCGCGCCACGGTCCGAAGATCGTCAGCGTCTCGCCCTTGAGGTCGACTTTCTTGAGCTCTTCGTAGTTCGCCCAGTTGAAACGGGGATCTTCGCCCGGCTTGAACTTCAATTCGGCTTGCGCCGGCATGGCGAGCGCAAGCGTGGCAAACGCAGCGCCCAGCAGAAGCATTTTCTTCATCGGTATTCCCTCCCAGTGGTGACAAACACCGAACGAAACCTCCATTCCGTCCGCCGGCGCTGCAGGACTGTGACTCAGTCGGAAAGGAACTGCAACCTTTCGTAGAGTCTTCCAAAGCGCTTTGGTGATTTTGATCACGCCACTGAATTGATCCGGAGTCAAGAGAAAGCCAGACTAATCGATTTAATTTCTGCGGCCGAGTGCCGGCAAAAGTGCGCTGCAGCACAGTTTTCTGGCGGTGCAGCAGCAAATTCGGCTTCAAACCGGTCCGAACCGTGCGTATGGTCAGTGCGCTCGGCAACGCGGTTCGTAGCGGCCAGCTCGATTCAGATTAAAAGCGCTTTGAGGTTTGGAGGCCTCCGGTGAACCTCAAGCAGCTCTCCCACATGCTGGCGCTTTCGCAGACTACGGTGAGCCGCGCATTGAACGGCTACCCCGAAGTCAACGAGGAAACGCGCCGGCGGGTGGTCGATGCCGCCAAGCGTCACGGCTATCGCCCCAATCCGAGCGCCCGTCGGCTGGCGACCGGCAAGACCGGCATGATCGGCTATGTTCTGCCGACGGGGACGACCGTCGACATCGACCCGCATTTCGTCGAGTTCCTGTCCGGCCTCGGCGACTATGCGCGTTCGCACGAGCTCGACCTGGTGCTGTCACCGGCCGATGCCGACGACCAGGAGACGACGTACCGCCGCATTGTCGCCAACCGGCAGGTCGACGCGGTCTATATCTCGTCGCCGAGGCCGGCCGACCGGCGGGTGGCGCTGGTCAATACGCTCGGCATTCCTTTCATCGTCCATGGCCGCAGCGAAGGCTTCGATTTCGACTATCCGTTCACCGACATCGACAATGAGGGCGCCTTCCACGAGGCGGCGCGGCTACTCGTTCAGCTCGGTCATAGGCGTCTGGCGCTGATCAACGGCGACGATCGCGAGACCTTCGCCATCCATCGCGAGCGCGGCGTGCGCCGCGCGCTTGCGGCGAGCGGCCTGGTGCTTCGTGATCAGCATGTCTGTTCGCTCACCATGACCGAGGAGAACGGCTACCGCGCCGCCCGGCGCTTGCTGGAACAAAGTGACGCGCCGACGGCGATCGCCTGCTCCAGCCTGATCATGGCGCTCGGCGTGGTGCGCGCGGTGCGCGATCTCGGCCTGACCATTCCGGGCGACCTGTCGCTGATCGCCCATGACGACGTCTTTCCCTGGCTGAAGCCGGAAAATTTTTCGGTGCCGCTGTCGACGACGCGTTCGTCGATCCGCCTCGCCGGCGCGCGCATCGCCGAACGGCTGGCGGCGCGGATTTCCGGCCTGGAGGAGGGCGCTCGCGGCGAAGTCTGGCCGGTCGACCTGGTGGTCAGGGGATCGGTCGCCGGCGCGCCGGCCTAGAGGCAATCACTCTGAACGGCCGAGGTCGACTCTTGGCGGCTGTTGGCCAGCACCAGCGGGTGCGTCCTGGTCTCAGGCCGCGGATTTGAGGTGATCGATGAAGGCGCGCAGCTTCGGCAGGACTTGGCGCTTGCCGGGATGATAAAGGAAGACACCCGGCGTCGTCGTGGCGACGCTGTCCAGCACCGACTGGAGTTTTCCTTCGGCTATCAGACCTTCGGCGAGTGGTCGCGGTGTCTGCGCCAGCCCGACGCCCCGCATCGCAGCCCCGACCAACGTCGAATAGTCGTGCGCGATCAGCGGGCCTGAGACGACCGCTTCGATCGCGCCGTTGCCGTCGATGAACGACCAGGGCGCGATGCTGCCATTCGAGCGGCGCAAGCGTAAGCAGGCGTGGTGGCGCAAGTCGTCGACACGCTCGGGACGGCCGTGGCGCTCAAAATAGTCAGGGCTGCCGACGACCACGAACGAGAACGGCGCTGTCAGCCGCACCGCGACCATGTCGGCGGCGATGAGCTGGCCGAGGCGGATGCCGGCATCGAACCCGCCGGTCGCGAGATCGACCATCTGGTCGCTCACGGCGATCTCCAGTTCGATCTCAGGATAGGCTTGGCAGAACGACGCGATCAGCGGCTCCAACATCAGCGGCACGATAGCGCGGGGCACAGACAGGCGCAGCAGACCGGTCGGCCGCTGGCCGATATCGCGGGCGGCCTCGCCGGCCGCGACAAGCTCTTCGAACGCCGGGCCGGCACGGTCGAGGAACCGCTGGCCAGGCTCGGTTAAACCAACGCTCCGCGTCGTGCGGACGAACAGCGCCGTGCCCAGGCGGGCTTCCAGCGCGCGCACCGTCTGGCTCACGGCGGATGGCGTCACGCCGAGATCGGCGGCGGCACGGCGGAAACTGAGGCGCCTGGCGACGGCCAGGAACGCCTCGACGCCCTCCAGCGCACCATGTCGGACTGTGTAGTTCTGCTTCATAGGTTGTTGTGATTACACCGGATAGTCGAATTGCGGTAGCGGGCTTAAAGCCGCGTGAATCAACTGTTGAGAGAAGGCCAAATGTCCACGGAAATGGTGTTCCAAACCCATCTTGCTCTCGGCTATGTCGCGTGGCTGCTTTGCTTCGGCGCGTACGGTTTGCCGTGGCTCAGGTCGATGGACCGGGTCGCGGCGCAACGCGCCATCGCTACGCTGCACAGCTTCCGCTTCTTCGGGCTCGTCTTCATGGTTCCAGGTGTCGTAAGCCCCAATCTGCCCACCGACTTCGCCGTATTCGCCGCCTACGGCGATTTCGCGACTGGCGTGCTGGCCATGCTGGCGCTGCTCACGGTGAGGATACGCCCGCTCTTCTGGCCGTTGGTCGTCGCCTTCAATGTCGCAGGGACGGTCGACCTCATCGTCGACTATTACCATGCCGTCCAGATCGGCCTTCCTGCACGCGCAGGCGAACTGGGCGCCACCTACGCGATCCCGATCATCTACGTACCGCTGCTGATGATAACGCACATCGCCGCATTCTATTTTCTGCTACGTCCTCAGCAAAACGCGACTTGAGCGGGCTATTCCTTCGCCGCCTCGGCCGCCTTGGTATTCAGCAGGCCAAAGCCGAAATCATTGTCCCGCCCCTTGGGGCCGAGATCCCTGGCGGTGGCGGCAAGTGCTTTCTCGACCCAGTCGGCCGAACGGTCGGGTGCGGCATGGAACAGGTTGGCGACGGCGCCGGTCACGATCGCTGCGGCGAAGGACGTCCCGGTCACCACGTCCGAGCCGGCGCCGCTCGGCGCCACCATCTCGACGCCGGGAGCGGAGATGAAGACATAGGCGCCGCGATTGGCCTGCGGCATCAGCCCGTCCTTGGCATCGGTGGCCGTCACCGCCATCACGCCGTCGAAGGCGGCCGGATAACCATAGGGCGCCTTCGGTCCGTTATTGCCGGCGGCCGCAACCAGCACGATGCCAAACGCGCGCGCATTGCGGCAGGCGATGCCGAGCAGGTCGTTCTTCGGACCGACGAAGCTCATATTGATGATGCGGACATCCTGCTCCGCCGCCCAGTCGAGCGCCGAAAGGATGACGTCCATGGTCGACTTGCCGCCCTCGAAGGCGCGGGCGTGATAGATCCTGGCACCCGGCGCCATGCCTTTGAACGCGCCGGTGCCGGCAATCAGTCCATCGACCGAAGTGCCGTGGTCGCGCGCCTTGATCGGCACGTCGGGCATGGCATCGAACTGCCCGGCGATGACGCCGGAGAGCGCCGGATTGCCGTCATCGATGCCGGTGTCGATGACGCCGACGCGCACATTCTCGCCGCTGGCTTTGTCGGCATCGAGCGCAATGCGCTCGAACGCATAATTGACGATGCTGGCCGCCTGCTGCAGCGAGTAGACATGGTTGGCCTCACGCCGCAAAGTACGGCCGTCGGCGGCAAGTTGCGCCAGCACGACGCCGACCGGGCGGCCATCGGGAATGCCGAAGCGCACCAGCGTGTTGCCGAGCAGCCGCGACTGCCGCTGCGAGCGTATCTCGAGGCCGAACGAGGCCGCGATCTGCTGGACCGCGCCGGCATCGCCATTGACCGTGACCAGCACCTCGTCGGGCACGAAATCGCCGATCACGGCGCGCGGCGGCTCGGTTGCGACAAGATCGGTGGGTGCTACGACCGGACCGCCCGGCGCGGCAGCCTGTATTGCCGGCGCGACGGCGGGTGGGGTTGCAGTATTGCCAGGAGGTATAGGCGCCTCGGTGACTACGGCAGGATTGGGGAACAGGTCGACAATCAAGTCCGGAAGAAACACCGCGCCCGTTATTCCAGGAGCCAGCGCTTTGCCGCCATCCTTCACGGCGCCGCCATCCTTGGCGCAGTCGGCGTTGGCAGCATTTCCCCGGTTCAGGCAGTCGATCTCAGCCTGGGTGAGGTTCGGGTCATTGGTCTGCGCCATTGCGGACGCGGCGAAGATTGTCATCGCTGCCGTCAATCGAATGACCGCCTTAGCCGCCATCAGCCGGTTTCCTTCCCTCCAGCGCAGCTTCGGTGAAAGGCTGGGCGGCAATAAGGCCAAGCAGCTTCTGATAGTCGGCGGCGGTCTTGGCCGGAACGCCGAGGCGGAAGACACCGTCGGCGGTCGGCCCGCCGGCGATCTTCAATTGGCTCTGGTCGAGAAAAGCGATGATGTCGGACAGCTTCGCATCCGGTTTGAACTTCACAAGTGCAAACGGCATTTTGGCCAGGTCGTCTTCCGATCCGGCAATCTCGAAATCGCCACCTCTGTTGCCGGTCTGCACAAAGGATTGCGCGACGACTAGGGCCAGCAGCACCGCGGCCGCGGCCCAGGCGACGCCGACCGGCACCGCCATGAAGCGGCTCCAGGCTTGCGCCAGCCAGGACGATGCCGCAGGCGCGCGGGACGGGCCGGCCTCGGCGTCGAGCGCCTTGGCAAAGCGGCTGAGCGCATCGGCCGGCGGGCGGATTGCCTCGTTTGCGGCAGCGGTGCCGGAGAATTCGGCCTCGGCCTCGCCTAGTGCGGCCATCGCCGCCGGATCGCTCGCCAGCCATTCCTCGATGGCTTCGAGCTCGGTGCCCTCCAGCGAGCCGTTCAGATAAAACGGCAGCAGCATTTCCATTTCGTCGCGGCGTGACATTTTTTCAGCGGCGCTCATGGCCACCCCCTGTCGTAACCGGCGGCCTTGAGGGCTTCGCCGAGTTTCTTGCGGGCGTAGAACATCCTGGTCTTGACCGTTGCGACCGGGATGCCGAGTACCTCGCCGATCTCGCTCACCGATTGCCCGTGATAATAGGCAAGGTCGATCACCGTGCGGTGCTCTTCCGGCATGGCATCGATAAAGCGTCGCAAGGCGGCGGCCTTGTCTTCCTTCATCGTCACGACTTCCGGCGTGTCGGCGCCGTCGGCGACCCGGGCCGCGTCATCGTCGTCGATCCAGTCTTCCTTCTTCTTGCGCAGCAGGGACAGCGCCTTGAAGCGGGCAATGCCGAGCAGCCATGTCGAGACCTCCGAGCGCCCCTCGAAGGCCGGTGCCTGCCGCCAGAGTTCGAGGAACACCTCGTTCGCGATATCGTCGGCCATCAGTTCCGATCCCGTCTGGCGTGCCACGAAGCGGTAGACCCGCGCGTGGTGGCGCATGAACAGGAGCCGCACGGCGGCACGGTCACCTTTCGCGACCCGCTCGACAAGCGCGCGATCGGTCTCCGCGGCCGTCATCGCCGGTCGAGCCGCCTGGCTCCTGCCTGCTCTGTCGCTGATCGGCCCAAAAAGGTTCACCGCATCCGCCCGTATATTTGCGGAGGCTAACTGAAGAGCGGGAGCGTTGCCAGAGGGAGAAGAGGGCGCGCGCTCAGCTCAGGAATGGCTCGGCCTTCATCGTCGCCGGCACCGGCACGCCGAGGCGCACAAGCACCGTCGGCGCGAGCTGCAGCTGATCGAGCAGCGTATTGGCTTCCGGACCCTCGCCGGATCCGAAGTAGTAAAGTGCGAAATCCTGCATCTCCTCGTCGTGGCCGCCATGATGGCCGCGATCGGTCTGGCCATGATCGGCGGTGACGATCACCTCGTAGCCGGCTTCCCGCCAGCGCGGCAGAAAGCCGGCGAGCATGGCGTCCATTGCATAGACGGCATGATCCATCTCGTGGCAGTCATGGCCGAAGCGGTGGCCCATCGAGTCCAGCGTGCAGCTGTGCAGGATGCCGTAGTCGATGCCGTAGCGCCTGGTCAGCATGGTCAACGTCGCGAACAGGTCGACGTCGCTCGGCGTCATCTGGTTCCTGGCATTGTAGCCGGTCATGGTGTGGAACCGGCCATGGCTGATCGGCCTGCCCGGCTGGTCGAACTCCATGTCCTCGACCAGGTCGAACGGATAGGCCCGAAAGAATTCGGACCAGTAGGAGTGGGTGACCGCACCGGTCTTGCCGCCGGCCCTGCTGACTTCGGAAAAGATGTCCGGCTGTTCGACGCGAAACCGGTTCTCGTTCGACAGGATGCCGTGCACTTGAGGCGGCACGCCGGTGTGGATCGAGGCATAGCAGGATGCCGAGGTCGACGGCAGCACGGAGCGCATCTTCCACACGCGGGCTTCGCCTGATTGCACCCAGCCTTCGAGATTGCCCATCAGCCGTCGCCAGTTCCGGTAAGGCACGCCGTCGAGGATGATGAGCAATAGTTTTGTGTTGAGCGCCAAGGGCGCCTCCATGCGGCTTAATCGGAAAAGTCAGGGCGGGCCTGCCGTTCAATCCACGCCCGGACAGGATCGTCGGGCGCAAAGGGCGGCCCGCTAGTTCCCCGCGCTGGCCATGCGCCGTCCCTTGATCGCTTTCTCTAGCCAGCCGATCTCCATTTCTGGCACCGACGATAGCAAAAGATCGGTGTAGGCATCGAAGGGTGGCGTCAGCACGGTGCTCTTGGCGCCGTAGCGCACCACTTCGCCGCGATACATCACGGCGATTGAATCGGCGATCGACTTGACCGTGGCCAGGTCGTGGGTGATGAACAGATAGGCGACGTTTTCCTCTTTCTGCAGCCCGAGGAGCAGCTCCAGTATGCCGTGGGCGACCAGCGGATCGAGCGCCGAGGTCACCTCGTCGCAGATGATCAGCTTCGGCTTTGCGGCGAGCGAGCGGGCGATGCAGACGCGCTGCTTCTGGCCGCCCGAAAGCTCGGCCGGATAGCGGTCGACATAGCCTTTGCCCATTTCGATCTTGTCGAGCAGTTCCGCGACACGGGCGTCACGTTGCCTTCCGCGCAGACCGAAATAGAATTCCAGCGGCCGGCCGATGATGGTGCCGACCGTCTGGCGCGGGTTCATCGCCACGTCGGCCATCTGGTAGATCATCTGCAGTTGGCGAAGATCCTCTTTCGGCCGGTCGGCAAGCCGGTTGGCGAGCGGCCGTCCGTCGAAGGTGACGGTGCCTTGTTCGGGCGGCAAGAGGCCGGTGATGGCGCGCGCCAGTGTCGATTTGCCGGAGCCGGACTCGCCGACCACCGCCAGCGTCTGGCCGGGGAAAATATCGATCGAGACGTTCTTCAGCACCTTGATGTGACTGCGGCCATAGGCGGCGGTGATGTTCTTGACCGACAGGAACGGGCTCGTGCCAGGCTTCTGCTCCTGGTGTTCGATCTCATGCACCGAAACCAGCGCGTTGGTGTATTCCTGGCGCGGCTCCTTGATGATCTGGCGGGTGCCGCCCCATTCGACCAGCCGGCCGTGGCGCAGCACCATGATCTCGTCCGAGACCTGGGCGACGACGGCAAGGTCGTGAGTGATGTAGAGCGCCGCGACATGCGTGTCGCGGATGGCATCCTTGATCGCCGCCAAGACGTCGATCTGCGTCGTCACGTCGAGCGCCGTGGTCGGCTCGTCGAAGACGATCAGGTCGGGTTCCGAGCACAGCGCCATTGCCGTCATCACGCGCTGCAGCTGACCGCCCGAGACCTGGTGGGGGAAGCGCTCGCCGATGCTTTCGGGGTTCGGCAGGCTGAGCTTCTTGAACAGCGCCACGGCGCGCTTTTCGGCTTCGGCCCGCGTCGCCGTGCCGTGCAGGAGTGCTGCCTCGACCACCTGGTCCATCAGCCTGTGCGCCGGATTGAAGGCGGCTGCCGCCGATTGCGCGACATAGCAGACCTCGCGGCCGCGCAATTTGCGAAATCCTTCGTTGCCGCCCTTCAGGATGTCGCGGCCATTGAGGATGACCTCGCCGCCGGTGATGCGCACGCCGCCGCGGCCGTAGCCCATCGACGACAGGCCGATGGTCGATTTGCCGGCGCCGGACTCGCCGATCAGGCCAAGCACCTTGCCCTTCTCCAGCGTCAGCGAGACATCGTGCACCAGCACGATGTTCTTCGGCGCCTCACCCGGCGGGTATACCGTGGCCTCGATGCGCAGATTGCGAATGTCGAGCAGCACGCCGGACTTCGGTTGCCCGGGCTTCGGTTGCCCGGGCTTCGGTTGCTTGTCAGCCATTACCCGCGTCCTCCCTTCAGGCTTGTCGTGCGGTTGAGCACCCAGTCGGCGACGAGATTGACGGAAATCGCCAGCGCTGCGATCGCCGCCGCCGGAATGAGGGCGGCGCCTATGCCGAAGACGATGCCGTCCTTGTTTTCCTTGACCATGCCGCCCCAATCGGCGCTAGGCGGCTGCACGCCAAGGCCGAGGAAGGACAGCGTCGACAGGAACAGTACGGCATAGATGAAGCGCAGGCCGAGTTCCGAAACCAGCGGCGACAGCGCATTGGGCAGGATCTCGCGGAAGATGATCCAGCCGCTGCCTTCGCCGCGCAATTTGGCCGCCTCGACATAATCCATGACGTTGATGTCGACGGCGACCGCCCTCGACAGGCGGTAGACGCGGGTCGAATCCAGAACGCCCATGACCAGGATCAGCGTCACCAGATTGGATGGCAGCACCGACAGCACGACAAGGGCCATGATCAATGTCGGGATCGACATCAGGAGATCGACGAGACGCGACAGAAGCGTGTCGAACCAGCCGCCGAACACCGCGGCCGAGAAGCCGAGGATGGCACCGAGCGAGAACGACAGCGCGGTCGCCAGCACCGCGATGAACAGGGTGATTCGGGCGCCGTAGATCATGCGCGACAACAGATCGCGGCCGAGATTGTCGGTGCCCAGCCAATGCGCCGCCGACATCGGTTCCCAAGGGACGTCGCTGACGATCTCGGCATTGCCATGCGGCGCGATCCACGGCGCAAAAATTGCTGCCAGCACGAACAGCGCCGTCAGCACGATGCCGACCAATGCCGGGATGGGGATGCGTTTGATGACGAGCATACCCGCCCCCCTCATTTCGGATGTCTGAGGCGCGGATTGGCGATGATCGCCGCTATGTCCGCGATGATGTTCAGGCTGATGTAGACGGCGGCGAAGATCAGCCCGACCGCCTGCACCACCGGCACGTCACGCTTGGTGACGTGGTCGACGAGGTATTGGCCCATGCCTGGATAGACAAAGATAACTTCGACCACGACGACGCCGACGATCAGGTAAGCGAGATTGAGCATCACGACGTTGATGATCGGCGCAATGGCATTGGGGAAGGCATGCCTGCGGATGACCGCGAAGGCCGAAAGCCCCTTGAGTTCGGCGGTTTCGACATAGGCCGACTGCATGACATTGAGGATCGCGGCGCGCGTCATGCGCATCATATGGGCTAGCACCACCAGGGTCAGCGCCGCCGCCGGCAGTGCGATGGCCTGAATGCGTTCGCCGAAAGGCATCCCGTCATAGACAGTGGAAATGGCGGGAAACCATTGATGTTGCACCGCGAAGAAAAAGACGAGCACATAGCCGACGAAGAATTCCGGGAAGGACGTCGAGGCCAGCGCCAGTCCCGAGATCAGCTTGTCGACCCAGCCATTGCGGTAGCGCACCGCGATCAGCCCGAGGATGATCGCCAGCGGCACCGCGACGACCGCCGCCCAGAAGGCGAGGAACAGCGTGTTCCACAGCCTTCCCTTGATAGAGGTTGCGATATCCTGACCGCTCGACATCGCCGTGCCGAGATCACCGGTCAGAATGCCGCCGAGCCAGCGAAAATAACGGATGTAAGCGGGATCATTGAGGCCGAGCTGCTCGCGCAGATTGGCGAGCGACTCCGGTGTCGCCGACTGTCCTAGGATGGCTTGCGCGACGTCGCCGGGCAGGATCTGGGTGCCGGCGAAGATCAGGACCGAAACGGCCAACAGCAGCAGAATGCCCAGCGCAATGCGCTGGGCCACCAGTTTCACGATGGGTGAGGACATATCCGCAAGGCCGGGCTCAGGCTTCGAGCCAGCACTTCGCCAGAGCATATCCGTTCATCAACTCCTGATGCGGATCATCCACCCACCCGGCAACCTTGGCGCCCGTCGCGTCGATAAACTGATTGAACATCGGCAGGATCAGGCCGCCCTCGTCGCGCACCATCACAGCCATGTCGTGGTACATTGCCTTGCGCTTGGCCTCGTCGAGCTCGGCGCGAGCCGCCAGCACCATCTTGTCGAAATCCGGACGCTTGAACCGTGTGTCGTTCCAGTCGGCCGTCGACAGATAGGCAGTCGAGTACATCTGGTCCTGCGTCGACCGGCCGCCCCAGTAGGAGGCGCAGAAGGGCTGCTTGTTCCAGACTTCCGACCAATAGCCGTCGCCCGGCTCGCGCTTGATCTCCAGCGTGATGCCGGCCTTGGCAGCACTCTGCTGGAACAGCTGTGCAGCATCGACGGCACCGGGGAAGGCGACGTCCGACGTCCGGAGCAGGACGGCACCGTCATGGCCCGACTTCTTGTAGTGGAACTTGGCCTTGTCGGGATCGTATTTGCGCTGCTCGATTTCGGTGAATAGCGGGTACGATGCATTGATCGGGAAGTCGTTGCCGAGCGAGCCATAGCCACGCAGCACCTTGTTCAGCATCTCCTCGCGGTCGATCGCCAGCTTCAACGCCATCCGCAAATCGTTGTTGTCGAACGGCGCGGTGTTGCAGTGCATGATGAAGACGTAGTGGCCGGGTCCCGAATGGTTGCGGATGGTGACGCCGGGCACGCGCTTGATCAGATCGACGATCTTCGGCTCGACGCGGTTGATCATGTGGACCTGGCCGCCCTGCAGGGCGGCCGTGCGCGCCGTGGCGTCGTTGATGACGATGATCTCTATCTGGTCGGCATGGCCCATCTTGTCGCCCTGCCAATAATTGGCGAAGCGCTCGCCGCCATGGCGCACGCCGGGCTCGTTGGTGGTGACCTTGTAAGGACCCGCCGAGATGCCGGCATCGGCCTTGTCCTTGCCGCCATTCGGCTGAATGATCAGGTGATAGTCGCTAAGCAGGTAGGGCAGGTCGGCATTCGGCTCCTTCAGCGTCAGCACTACTTCCTTGCCGCTGGCCTTGATGCTCTCGATGCCTTTCATATAACCGAGCGCACCGGACTTTGACTTCTCGTCCGAATGGCGTTCGAGGGTGGCGGCCACGTCCTCTGCGGTCACCTTCTTGCCGTTGTGGAACTCGACGCCATCGCGGATCTTCAGCGTCCAGGTCTTGGCGTCGTCCGACGAGCCGATCTCCTCGGCGATGCGGTTCTCGAGCTTGCCTTCGGGAGACAGTTCGACGATCAGTTCGCCCCACATCTTGCCGAAGGCGAACGGCACCTGCGTCATAAACAGCGCCGGATCGAGGCTGTTGGTGGACTCGCCACCGACCAGGCCGGCCTTGAGCGTGCCGCCCTTGACCGGACCCGCCGCGCGGGAAGCGCTGGATAGCAGCGAATTGGCGATGGTTGCGGTGACGCCAAGCGCTGCTGCCCGGCCGAGAAAATCGCGACGGCTCAGCTTGCCGGACGCAACGCGCCGGCTCAGATATTCCAGTTCGTTTGACATGTTGAGTTCCTCACTCTGCTGGTCCGACCTTATGGTCGTTTTTCTCATTTCTATCGGGAGAATAATGACCGTAAGGGAAAGCGGTAAGCAAGACCGAATGCGACATGCCGTGGCGTAAATCGTGCGTCGCAATTGGACCAATCGCTATAAGCGCTCAAAGCAGTGCGCGCGGGATTTTCTCCTCGAAGTTGCGCTCGAAGACCAGTTTTTCGCCTTCGTAGGCTTCGATTCTGGCGCTAACCACGAAGCTTTGCGCGTCGGACCGCATTTCGGCGAAGGTTTCGGTGCGCACCGACCATCCATTTCGCGACAGCGTCTGGGTCCAATGCGTCTTGCCCGAGGCTGACAGCGGATTGTCGGGATGGATCGCCCATGTCTCTCTGGCGATGCTGCCATTGGCGAGGCCATGCTCCAGGTCGCGCACCTCACCGAAATCGTCGACGATGGAAAGCGTAATCATTCCGGTCTTTTCGTCGCGATCGACATGACGCTCGGAATTGGCGGCGCGGACCGTTTCGGTTGCCCAGGGCGTGGCGCTTTCGGGGGCGGGGAAGGTGACCTCGTCGCCTGTCGCCGGCGGGCGTACCGGCAGCATCAATGTCGCGGCCGACAATTCCAGCCGGACCGGCTCCGGCGACGGCCAGATCATCGGCCAGTAGGCGTTCGAAACGGCAACGCGCAAGCGATGGCCGGCCGGCACGCGATAGGCGCATTGGTCGAGCACCACCCGGGCGCTGACGGTCTCGCCGGGCACCAGCGCTTCGGGAAATTCGTGCGAGTTGCGATGTGTCAGGTTGAGCACGCCGTAGGAAATCAGCTCCGATGCTCCGTCCGGATGGACGTCGCACAGCCGGACCGCGATGTTCGCCTGGCGCCGGTCCGACGAGACCCTGACCACAACTTCGGGAGCACCGACAATGTCGACCGTTTCGGTCAGCACCGGCTGGTCGAAGCACACCGACAGCGCATCGTCGGGGCGCTGGTCACCCGGCAGTTCCGGGCCGAAGGTGAAGGGGAAATATTCGCCGCCGGCGAGGCCGCAGCTTTGCGGCGAAGCGACGATAGCGTGGTTGCCTTCAGCGATAAGCTCAACCTCTTGCGTCTTGATGTTAGGTGACGGCCATTCCGATTCAGCGACCCAGCGGCCCGGCCGCTCGGGATGCCAGCGCGCCGGACGCACGCTGTCCATGACATAGGCGCGGTAGGCGGGGTCGGCCTCGACGCCGGTGTCGATGTCCTTCAGCCAGCGGTCCCACCAGCGCAAGGCCTCCTGCAGGAAGCCGATGCGCGGTTCGGGCGCGGCGTAATGCGGGTATTTGTGGATCCACGGGCCGACGATGCCCTTGACCGGCGCCTCGATATTGACGGCGAGATGGGAAATCGTATTGCGATAGCCATCATGCCAGCCGCCGATCGACAGCACCGCGGCATGGATGGCGGAATAGTCCTCGCCGATCGAGCCGCGCTTCCAATAGGCATCGCGATGCTGGTGCTTCAGCCACAGCGGTGCCAGGAAGGGCTGGTTCTCCAGCCTGGTCAGCCACAGGTCGCGCCATCTGTTGTCGCCGGCCAGCAACGGATCCGGCGGCCTTGACGAATAGGACAGCATGGTCGAGGCCCAGCCGAAATTCTCGATCAGCAGGCAGCCGCCCTTGTAGTGGATGTCGTCGGCATAGCGGTCGACCGTCGAACAGAGACTGATGACCGCCTTCAGCGCCGGCGGCTGCTTAGACGCCACCTGCAGGCAGTTGAAGCCGCCCCACGAAATGCCCATCATGCCGACATTGCCGTTGCACCAGGGCTGGTCCGCCGCCCAGGCGATGACGTCGCAAGCGTCCTGCAATTCCTGCTCGGAATATTCGTCGTCCATCAGCCCTTCGGAATCGCCATTGCCGCGCATGTCGACGCGGATCGAGGCGTAGCCGTGGCCGGCAAAATAGGGATGCGTCAGCTGATCACGATAGATCGTGCCGTCGCGCTTGCGATAGGGCAGGTGTTCGAGGATTGCCGGCACTGGGTCGTCGGCAGCATCGGCCGGCATCCACACCCGCGCCGACAGCCGGCAGCCGTCCGGCATGATGATCCCCATATCCGGAAATTCGACGATCTTTCGGGGGAATTCAGTGACGATTTTCATGCGGGCGAACTCCAGGAGCGCCAGATGATGGAGCCCGTGAGAGCGCGTCATGGGCCAGTCAACGAATTCGGCTGGTCAATCCGCGTCAATTCAGCGGAATGTCGTTTTCGTCCTTGCCGGCCTGATAGGCGCCGGACAATTCGTCATAGCGCGTTGATATTGTGTGGATGCGCGCTTCCAGCCGACCGCGCTCGGGGTCCGGCAGCGAGCGCACCAATTTGCGGATCGAAAAGCTCTTCCAATAGGCATTCTCGGCATTGTAGCCGCCGGGATCGAGGGTGAAGACCTCTTTCAGGATCTTCAAATCGTGCGGGATGTCGAAGCTGTCGCGCGAGTCCTCGTGGCTGAACAGATAGAAGAAATTGTCGAAGCCGGTCCAGGTGATCGCCGACAGACAGAGCGAGCAGGGCTCGTGGGTGGCGAGGAAGATAGCCTCCCTGGTGTCGACGCGCTCGGCTTTCGGCAGTTCGTAGAAGCGCTTCAGGCAGTGCACCTCGCCGTGCCAGAGCGGGTTTTCGGTCTCGTTATTGGTTTCGGCAAGCACCAGCGAGCGGTCGTCCTTGCGCAGGATCGCCGCGCCGAACAACTTGTTGCCATGCGCGACGCCCTCGGCCGTCTTCGGCACGATGTCGTGCTCTATGACATCGAGCAGGCGGTCGATCAGCGAAATGTCGGTCATCACCGGCTCCCATCGGGAAGATGTATCTCGTAGGCGTGCGAGAAATGGCACTCTTCGAGATTGGAGTCGTCGCCGCCACGGTCGACGACCAGGAAGTCCTGCGGCTCGCCGATCGGCGTCAGCACGCCGTGCCACAAATTGCGCGGATAGTTGATGCCTTGCCCGGGCGCGGTGATGAAGGCATGCGGCTCGCCCGGGCCCTCCTCGCCGTCATGGCAGACGACGACCAGGAACGGCCGTGGTGACAGCGGGATGAAGGCCTGGCTGCCAAACGGATGGCGCTCCACCATGGTAAGCTTCAACGGCAGCTCATAGTGCGTGCCACGCACCATCGAGATCAGCACGCGCGCATTCGGCCCTCGTGCTTCCGCGGTGGCGAGGTCATGGTAGCGCTCGGCCTTGCCGCCATTGATCGGATAATGGTTGTCGCCGCCCATATCGATGACGTCGCCGAATTCGGCGAAATTCTCGCGGGTCAGCGGCCGCGCGACGATGCGGGTCATGGTGTAGGTCTCGCGACGCCGGCGCTGCCAAGCTTGGCGTGGCGGTTGACGTCCTTGTAGAGGAGATAGCGGAATTTGCCTGGCCCGCCGGCATAACAAGCCTGCGGGCAGAAGGCGCGCAGCCACATATAATCGCCAGCCTCGACCTCGACCCAGTCCTGGTTGAGACGATAGACCGCCTTGCCCTCCAGCACATAGAGCCCGTGCTCCATGACATGCGTCTCGGCGAAAGGAATGACCGCGCCCGGCTCGAGCGTGACGATGGTGACATGCATGTCGTGGCGCATGTCGGCCGGATCGACGAAGCGCGTGGTCGCCCATCGGCCTTCGGTACCCGGCATCGGCGTCGGCGCGATGTCCTGTTCGTTGACAAAGAACGCTTGCGGCGGCTCGATGCCGTCGACTGCATCATAAGTCTTGCGGATCCAGTGGAAGCGGACGGCGGCGCCGCTTTCATTGTGCACCGTCCACCCACTCGCCGGCGGCAGGAAGGCAAAGCCGCCCGGCCTTAAGCTATGTTTCTTGCCGGCAAGCGAAACGCTTAGCTCGCCTTCGACCACGAACAGCGCACCTTCGGCGGCGGCGTCAAGCTCAGGGTGGTCGCTGCCGCCGCCAGGCGCGAGCTCGACGATGTATTGCGAAAACGTCTCGGCAAAACCCGACAGCGGCCGCGACAGCACCCAGACGCGTGTCCCATCCCAGAACGGCAAGGCGCTGGTGACGATGTCCTGCATCACGCCCTTGGGGATGACGGCATAGGCCTGTGTGAACACAGCGCGGCCGGTCAGCAATTCGCTCTGGCCGGGATGTCCGCCCTGCGGCGCATAATAGGTTCGCTCGGCCATTTTCATCATATCCATAAATTCAAGCCTGTTGCGGAAGCCAGGGCCTATCGCGGCAGCCAAAGCCTATTGCGGAAGCATGTCCTTGAGACGAAGCAGCGCGATGCGCTCGACCTGTCTGCAGGCGGTTTCGAATTCGACATCGTGGCTGTTGCCAATACGCGCCTCGAACTCGGCCAGGATCTCCCCCTTGGTCTTGCCTTTCACCGCAATAATGAAGGGGAAACCGAAACTGGTGACGTAGGCGGCATTGAGTTTTGCGAACAGCTCGCGCTCCTTGTCGGTCAGCGCGTCGAGGCCGGCCGAAGCCTGTTCCCTCGAGGATTCCGCCGTCAGCCGCTTGGCCTGCGCCAGTTTTCCGGCAAGGTCGGGGTGGGCATTGAGCACGGAAAGCCGCTCGGCCTCGCTTGCCGCGCGAAAGACGCGGCAGAGCGCATTGTGCAGGCCGCCGGCACTGTCATGCGCCGGGCCGAGCTCCAGCTCATAAGCGCGCTCGGCAATCCACGGCGAATGCTCGAACACGCCGCCAAATGTATGGACGAAGGCCTCGAATTCCATTTTCGACGGGCGCAGCGCCGGCAACCGGAACGGATGCGTCTCCTGCCAATGTTTTGCGATGTCGATGCGCCGTGCCAGCCAGACCTTGTCGTGTGATTTGACGTAGTCGATGAAGCGCTTCAGTGCCGCGACCCGGCCCGGCCGGCCGACGAGGCGGCAGTGCAGGCCGATGTTCATCATGCGCGGCCGTCCTGCCTTGCCCTCGGCATAGAGCGTATCGAAACTATCCTTGAGATAGGCAAAGAATTGGTCGCCCGAGTTGAAGCCTTGCGGCGTGGCAAAGCGCATGTCGTTGGCGTCGAGCGTATAGGGGATGACCAGCTGCGGCTTCGCCGACCCGTCCGGTGCCGCATGCTCGAACCAGTAGGGCAGTTCGTCGTCATAGGTGTCCGACACATAATCGAAGCCGCCCTCTTCCGCCGCCAGCCGCACCGTGTTGATCGAGGTGCGGCCGGTGTACCAGCCGGTCGGCCGCGCCCCTGTCACCTCATAATGCAGCCGGATCGCCGCCTCCATGTCGCGGCGCTCGTCTTCTGGCGCATGGTCGCGGTAGTCGATCCATTTCAGCCCGTGCGAAGCGATCTCCCAGCCGGCCTCCTGCATCGCCGCAACCTGGTCGGGCGAACGCGCCAGGGCCGTGGCGACGCCATAGCAGGTGACCGGCACTTGCGCCGCGCTGAATAGGCGCAGCAATCGCCAGAAGCCCGCTCGGGCGCCGTATTCGTAGATCGATTCCATGTTCCAGTGGCGCTGGCCGGGCCAGGGCGCGGCGCCGACGATCTCCGACAGGAAAGCCTCCGAAGCCTTGTCGCCGTGCAGGACGCAATTCTCGCCGCCCTCTTCGTAATTGACGACGAACTGCACCGCGACATGCGCCCCGCCGGGCCATTTCGGATCCGGCGGATTGGCTCCGTAGCCGCGCATGTCTCGTTCGTAACGCATTCTCGCTCCTGCCGGAAATTGTGATCAGGATAGTCGAAAGGAGTGCCTGCGCATTCCCCCGAAATTTTTGAAAGTGTTTTTGTCGCGGTCCGCTCGACCGGGACTTATGCATCGCCTTTAATTGGCGCACAATTCATGAATAGTGTTCGACTGTGCAGGGAATGGAGCAGCCAGTGGCGGAAACGTCGAAAGCCGAAGGCGGGCGCCTGACGACCCACGTCCTCGACACTGCGGCCGGTAAACCGGCGGCCGGTCTGTCGATCGAGCTCTATCATCTTGACGGTCAGGCCCGGACGCATCTGAAAACGGTCGTCACCAATGATGACGGCCGTTGCGATGCTCCGCTGCTTGCCGGCGCGGAATTCCGTACCGGCGAATACGAGCTGGTCTTTGCGGCCGGCGATTATCTGCGCCGGCAAGGGACAAAACTGCCGGAACCGGCCTTCCTCGACCATGTGCCGATCCGCTTCGGTATGGCCGAGCCGATGCACTATCATGTGCCGCTGCTTCTGTCGCCGTACGGTTATTCGACCTACCGGGGAAGCTGAGATGGCAGGGATCAAGACACGCAACGAAATCCGCTTCATCCTCAATGGCGAGGACGTCGCGCTCGGCACGGTTGCACCCGACCAGACCCTGCTCGACTGGCTGCGGCTCGACCGCTCGCTGCGCGGCACCAAGGAAGGTTGCGCCGAGGGCGACTGTGGCGCCTGCACGGTGCTGGTCGGCAGGCTCTCCGGTGGAACACTGGTCTATGAAAGCGTCAATGCCTGCATCCGCTTCCTTGGCTCGCTAGACGGCACGCATGTAGTGACCGTCGAGCATCTGCGCGGCGACGCAGGAAAACTGCATCCCGTGCAGCAGGCGATGGTCGATTTCCACGGCTCGCAATGCGGCTTCTGCACACCGGGTTTCGTCATGTCGCTTTATGCTCTGTGGATGCGGACGCCGGAGCCGTCGGACGCCGCCATCGAAAAGGCGCTGCAAGGCAATCTCTGCCGCTGCACCGGCTACGAGGCGATCATGCGCGCCGCACGTGCCATCTCCAGCTACGGCCCGGCGGCAAAGGATCCGCTGGCGGCGGAGCGCAAGTCAGTCACGGCTAAGCTCGAAGCGATGAAGGACGGTTCGCGCATCGAGATCGGCTCCGGCAGCATGCGGCTGATCGTGCCGGCCAATGCCGACGATCTGGCCAGCGTGCTGGTCAAGGAGCCGGCAGCCACTATCGTCGCGGGTTCGACCGATGTCGGCCTTTGGGTGACCAAGCACATGCGCGATATTGCGCCGGCGATTTTCATCGGCAATCTCGACGGTCTGTGCGGGATTTCCGAGGACAAAGGCGTCATCTCGATCGGCGCCGGTGTCACCTATAGCGAAGCCTTCTCGATGCTGGCGAAACGCATCACGGCGCTCGGCCCGCTGTTCGATCGCATCGGCGGCGATCAGGTGCGCAACATGGGCACCATCGGCGGCAATATCGCCAACGGTTCGCCGATCGGCGACACGCCGCCGCCGCTGATCGCACTCGGTGCCCGCCTGACGCTGCGCCGCGGCGACAAGCGGCGGACGATCCCGCTGGAGGATTTTTTCATCGCTTATGGCCGACAGGACCGGCAGCCCGGCGAATTCGTCGAGGCCGTGCATGTCCCGGTGCCAGGCAGCGAGACGAAATTTGCCGTCTACAAGATCACCAAGCGCCGCGACGAAGACATCACAGCAGCGCTAGGCGCGTTTATCCTGAAGCTCGCCGAGGATGACACGGTGGCGGATGTGCGCATCGCCTACGGCGGCATGGCGGCAACGCCGAAGCGAGCCTTTGGCGTCGAAAAGGCATTGCTTGGCAAGCCCTGGACGGAAGCGACGGTCGAGGCGGCGATGGCCGCGTATGCCGACGATTTCACGCCGCTGACCGACATGCGGGCAAGCGCCGAATACCGGGCGCTGGCGGCGCGCAATCTGCTGCTGCGCTTCTTTGCCGAAACCACCGGCACCCGGGCGCCGATCCAGGTATCACGGCACGAGGCGGCATGATGAACAAGCACGCCACGCCAAACCTGAAGGCAAAAAAAATCGCCGGCGGCGTCGCCACCGACCAGCGCCATGATTCCGCGCACAAGCATGTCAGTGGCACGGCCGTCTATATCGACGACATGCCGGAACCGGCCGGCACGCTGCATGGCTGCCTTGGGCTTTCGACGGCGACGCATGCCACCATCACCAGCATGGACCTTTCGGCGGTGCGCGCCGCACCCGGCGTCATCGACGTGCTGACGGCGAGCGACGTGCCAGGCGAGAACGACATTTCGCCGACCGGCCGTCACGACGAGCCGGTGCTGGCCGACGGCAAGGTGCAATTCTTTGGCCAGCCGATCTTCTGCGTCATTGCCGAAACCCGCGAGCAGGCGCGCCGTGCAACGAGGCTGGCCAAGGTCGAATACAAGGAATTGCCGTTCGTCGCCGATGTCGGTGAGCTCGATCCACGGATGGATAAGCTGGTCACGCCGCCGCTGACGCTGAAGCGCGGTGATGCAGCGGCTGCGATCAAGGCGGCGCCGCGCCGGCTGAAGGGAAAGATGCGCATAGGCGGCCAGGAGCATTTCTATCTCGAAGGCCATATCGCCTTGGCCATCCCTGGCGAGGACCACGACGTCACCATCTATTCCTCGACCCAGCACCCGAGCGAAATCCAGCACATGGTCAGCCACGCGCTCGGTGTTCCGAGCCACGCGGTGACGGTGGAAATCCGCCGGATGGGCGGCGCTTTCGGCGGTAAGGAAACGCAAGGCAATCAGTTTGCGGCATTGGCCGCTATCGCCGCGAAGAAACATCATCGGGCCGTGAAAATCCGGCCCGACCGCGACGACGACATGATCGCCACCGGCAAACGCCACGATTTCCTCGTCGACTACGAGGTCGGCTTCGACGACGAGGGCAATATTCTGGGCGTCGATTTCATGTTCGCGGCGCGCTGCGGCTTCTCGGCCGACCTCTCCGGCCCGGTCACCGACCGCGCGCTGTTCCATTGCGACAACACCTATTTCTGGCCGGCGGTGCACGCGCAATCGGCGCCGCTCTACACCAATACGGTATCGAACACCGCCTTTCGCGGCTTCGGCGGCCCGCAAGGCATGGTCGGCGCCGAGCGCGTCATCGACGAAGTTGCGTTTGCCCTCGGCAAGGACCCGCTCGAAATCCGCAAAAAGAATTTCTACGGCACCAGCGACCGAAACATCACGCCCTATCACCAGACGGTCGAGGACAACATCATCCACCGCATCGTCGCCGAGCTGGAGGCGAGTTCCGACTATGCGAGGCGCCGCCGCACCATCGATGCTTTCAATGCCAACAGCCGCTTCATCAAGCGCGGACTGGCGCTGACGCCGGTCAAGTTCGGCATCTCGTTCACCGCCACCCACTACAACCAGGCCGGCGCGCTGGTGCATGTCTATACCGATGGTTCGGTGCATCTGAACCACGGCGGCACCGAGATGGGGCAGGGCCTCTATGTCAAGGTGGCGCAGGTCGTGGCGGAAGAGTTCCAGATCGACCTCGATCAGGTCAAGATCACCGCGACGACGACCGGCAAGGTGCCGAACACCTCGGCCACCGCCGCGTCTTCCGGCTCCGATCTCAACGGCATGGCGGCGCAGAATGCCGCCCGCCAGATCAAGGACCGGTTGATCAATTTCGCCGTCGAGAGATACCAGGTGCCGCGCGACCAGGTGCTGTTCTTGCCCAACCGCGTGCGCATCGGAAACCAGGAGATCGCCTTCGCCGATCTCGTCAGGCAGGCCTATATGGCGCGCATCCAGCTTTCGGCGGCGGGTTTCTACAAGACGCCGAAAATCCATTGGGACCGCGACAAGGGCGAGGGCCATCCCTTCTACTATTTCGCCTATGGCGCCGCGTGCTCGGAAGTCTCGGTCGATACGCTGACCGGCGAATATGTCGTCGAGCGCACCGACATCCTGCACGAAACCGGCCGCTCGCTGAACCGCGCCATCGACCTCGGCCAGATCGAGGGCGGCTTCATCCAGGGCATGGGCTGGCTGACGACGGAGGAACTGTGGTGGGACGACAAGGGGCGGCTGCGCACCCATGCGCCATCGACCTACAAGATCCCGCTCGCGTCGGACCGGCCGAAGATTTTTAATGTGACTTTGGCCGACTGGGCGCAAGCAGGCGAGCCGACGGTGCACCGCTCCAAGGCGGTCGGCGAGCCGCCCTTTCCGCTCGCAATGTCGGTGCTGCATGCGCTGTCGGACGCAGTTGCGAGCGTTGCCAGCCACAAGATCTGCCCGCGCCTCGACCCGCCGGCCACGCCGGAGCGTGTGCTGATGGCGATCGAACGGCTGAAGCGGGAAGCCAAAACCGGCACTTGAATCCCGGAAAACGTGCAATTCAGGCCGAAAAACTCTATATTTCCCGATAGGGAACGCAAATGATGAACGCGAAAGTGCAGAGCCTGAAAGCCTTTCTTGCCGGCGCCGGCCGGGTCGCCTTCGTTGAGGTGGCCCGGACAAAAGGTTCGACGCCGCGCGAGACGGGTGCCTTCATGCTCGTCTCAGGATCGGCCACTTTCGGTACGATCGGCGGCGGCCAGCTCGAATACATGGCGATCGACAAAGCGCGACAGATGCTTTTCTCCCCCCTTGAGGGGGAGATGGCCGCGGAGCGGCCAGAGGGGGTCGTCTCAGAAGGTACCGCCAGCGCGTCGAGCACTGCCGCGGCGACCCCACCCGGCGGCTTCGCCGCCACCCTCCCCTCAAGGGGGAGGGATATCCGCGCCACCCTCGACATCGCGCTCGGCCCGGACATCGGGCAGTGCTGCGGCGGCAGGGTCGAGCTGCTGATCCAGCTAGTCGACCCCGCGCTTGAAGCCAAGCTGGTTGCGGCGGCGGAAACCGAGGAAGCGCAGCGACCGCATGTCTACATCCTCGGGGGCGGCCATGTCGGCCAGGCGCTGGCCTCCGCGATGGCCTTGCTGCCGGTGCATGTCGTCGTTGTCGAGACGCGAGCCGAGGCGCTCAAAGGCATGCCGGAAGCGGTCGAAACCAAGCTGACGCCGATGCCTGAGGCGATGGTGCGCGAAGCCCCGGCTGGATCCGCCTTCGTCGTCCTTACACATGACCACGCGCTGGACTTCCTGATCGTCGCCGAGGCTCTGAAACGCCGGGATGCCGCCTATGTCGGCATGATCGGCTCCAGAACCAAGAAGGCGACGTTCCGGAACTGGTTCCTGAAATCGGCGGACGGAAGCGAGGCGGAATTTGCCCACCTCGTCTCGCCGATCGGCGGCGATGCCGTTAAGGACAAGCGCCCGCAGGTGATCGCCGCACTCGCCGTAGCCGAGATTATGACAGCGTTGGCCGGCCATGCGGCGGCACCGTCCGCTCAGTCCAAAGCCTCTCACCGCAAGGCGATGGCTGGCTGACGTTTTGGCTATTCCTTCTCCTGCGTGTGCGCCTCAAGGAACCACAGCAATTTGTCGAGCGAGCGCGAATAGGCGGTGAAGATGTCGGCGGTGTCGGCGTCGCCCGCGCCAGCCGCCTCGTCGATCGCCGCGCGTGCCCGCTTGGCGGTTGCGGCATAGCGGTCGATCAGCGCCGCCAGATGGTCTCGGGTCTTGTGGATGTCGGTCGGATAGGCCTCCAGCATAGTCGCCTTCGACACCTCCTGCGAGGTGCCGAGCGCCGTGCCGCCGAGCTGTACGGCGCGCTCGGCAATGGTGTCGACATGGCCGTCGATCTCCTCGCGGAACGTGTCGAGCATCTCGTGGATGGCGATGAATTGCGGTCCCTTGACGTTCCAGTGCGCCTGCTTGGTGATCAAGGCCAGATCGATGGCGTCGGCGAGGCGGGCATTGAGAAGATCGATACACTCTTTCTTGGCATTGGATTGCAGGTCATTGCGGGTGGCGATGGCATCCATGATCGGCTCCTGTGGCGGTTGCGTCCGCGTGGTTTGAAAAGAGGGCGAAGTTTGGGATGGTCAATCGAATATGCGCGCAGACGCCTCATCGCCGCGGCACAGCATCCCAAAACGGCGATCTCCGACTTTCGTTCCGCTCGTCGTTTTACGCCGGCGTTTTCAAGCCCAGATGGTCGCGCAGCGTGCTACCTTCATAATCCTTCCGGAAAAGCCCGCGCCGCTGCAGCTCCGGCACGACAAGCGTGGCAAAGGCTTCGAGTTCGCCGGGAAAATAGGATGGCATGACGTTGAAACCGTCTGCCGCGCCGCCCTCGAAGCGTGCCTCGAGCTGGTCGGCGATCTGGGCCGGAGTTCCGACGACGCGCCAATGACCGCGCGCGCCGGCGAAATGACGGGCAAGCTGGCGAATGGACAGCTTGTCGCGGCGGGATTGCTCGATGACGAGCGCCTGCCGGCTCTGCATGCCTTCGCTGGCCGGCAGCTCGGGCAGCGGTCCGTCGATGGGATAGCGCGCGAGATCGGATATGCTGAGATAGCTGGAAAGCAGCGCGACACCGACATCGTCCGGTATCAGCTCCTGCAGTTCATCATGTCTTGCCCGGGCTTCCGCTTCGCTTGCCGCGACGACCGGCGCGACGCCGGGCATGATCTTGACGTCCTCCGGCTCGCGCCCATGGGGCGCCAGCCGTCCCTTGAGGTCGTCGTAGAAGGCCTTTGCCTCCTCGAATGTTTGCGCCGCAGTGAACACCACATCGGCGGTCCGGGCGGCAAGATCGCGGCCCTCATCCGACGCTCCCGCCTGAACCATGACCGGTGCACCTTGTGGCGAGCGCGGCAGATCGAGCGGGTCGCGCACCGAAAAACTTCTGCCTTCGTGTCCACCCTGGCCTCGCCAAAGGCCGGTAACCACGGCAGCGAATTCGCGCGCGCGTTCGTAGCGGTCCGCATGTGGGCGCAGTCCGGTCGAGCCGAAATTGGCGGCCTCGATCTGGCTCGCCGAAGTGACGAGGTTCCAGCCGGCTCGGCCGCCGCTCAGATGGTCGAGCGACAGGAAGGTCCGCGCCAGTCCGTAAGGCTCGTTATAGCTCGTCGACGCCGTGGAGACGAGGCCGATGCGCTCCGTCTGGACGGCGAGCGCGGCAAGCAGGCTTATCGGCTCGAAGCCGATCGAGCGCGACGTTTGGCTGGCGATGTCGACATTGGCCTCGCGCACGCCGGCGGCGTCCTCGCAGAAGATCATGTCGAACTTGGCTGCTTCCGCCGTCCGCGCCAACTGGACGTAATGGTCGATGTCGATGCCAGCCGTGACATGCGCCTGCGGATGGCGCCAGGCGGCGATGTGGTGGCCTGTCGCCCACAGGAAGGCGCCGAGCTTCATCTGGCCTCGACCGGCGCTCATTGCCGATCCTCCCCTGCAAGCCCGAGATGGGCGCGCAGTGTCGCCGCGCTGTAGCCGGACCGGTCAAGGCCGCGGCGGCGAAGCTCCGGCAGCACGAGACCGACGAAATCGTCGAGCGCCGATGTGAACGGCATGGCGATGTTGAAACCGTCGCAGGCTTTCGAGCGAAAGCACTCTTCGAGCCCGTCCGCAAACAGGTCCGGCGCGGCGGTTATTTCGGCGCTGACGGTAACGTTCATCAGCACTTTCAGCGCCTCCGGACTGCGCCCGAAGGCAAGCGCACGGCGCTTCAGATCGCCAGCCTTCGCCGGCTCGATCGATGCCTCATCCAGCAGGACGACATCGGCGGTGCGGGCGGCGATATCCGTGTCGGGCTCGGACAGGCCGGACATGACCAGCACCGGCGTGTCCTGCGGCGACCGCGCCACGTTGAGCGGCCCGCGCACGGAAAAATATTCGCCCTTGTGGTCGAGCAAATGCATCTTTTCAGGATCGAAGAAGCGGCCGCCACTTTTGTCGAACAGCAGCGCGTCTGCGTCCCAGCCTTTCCACAAGCCTTGCACGATGCCGATGAATTCCTCGGCGCGCAGGCGGAAATCGTCGCCGGAAAACCCTTCCGGTCGGCTGAAATTGGCCGCCTCGCGCGGATCGGGAAACATGCTCGCGTTCCAGCCGGCGCGGCCATGGCTGATGATATCGAGCGAGGCGAAACGGCGTGCGAGGTTGTAGGGCTGGTGGGCGACCGTCGACGCTGCCGCGACGAGGCCGATCCTGCTTGTCACCGTCGCCAGCGCTGCCACCAAGGTCGTTGCTTCGAATCGCATTTGGCGGTTCGGCCCGCCTGCAACCGGTGCGGAATCGCCCAGCAACACCATGTCCAGACCGGCCGCTTCGGCTTCTTGCACGAACCGCGTCAGCAGACTGAAGTCCGGGCCGGCGTCGGGCGGATGGGAAGGGGCGGCTTCCGGAGACAGTGAAACGGCGAGACACATTGTGGCGCCGTTGGCCATCGCTTTTCCCTGTTGAGCGAGATTCCTGGAGAATTATCTCGCCGGCTGGACGGAAAGCAACCGGCCAGCCGGCGATCATTTGCCGGCCAGAATATCCCTGATCAGCCGCTGGCAGCGCTCGGCCATGAAATCGAGCAGCAGCCGCACCTTCGGATCCTGCAGCTTCTTGTGCGGGTAGACGGCGGCGAACTGCACCGGCGTCGGCGGCGTGTTGCTCAGGATCACCTTCAGCCGCTGGTCGCGGATAAACGGCTCGACCTCGAAGCGCGGTTTGTTGATGATGCCGCGGCCGGACAGCGCCCAGCCGGTCAGCACGTCGCCATCATCGGTATCGTAGGGGCCGTGCACCTCGAACTTTTGCGGCCCATTCGGCGTCTGCAGCGTCCAGACATATTCGCGCGCGCCGGAATAGCGCAGCATCAGGCAGTCGTGTTTCTTGCCGATCAACTCCTGCGGCTCGCTCGGCTCGCCGCGCACGTCCAGATATTGCGGAGCCGCTACCAGCACGCGTTCGCACTCCATGATGCCGCGCATCCTGAGGCTGGAATCCTCGATAATGCCCAGCCGGAACGCAACGTCGATGCCTTCCTTCATGATATCGACATTGTGATCGGAAAGCCGGAGCCGCACCTCGATATCTGGGTACCTATCGTGGAAATCCGGGATTCCGGATGCTACCAGCCGCCGCCCGAGGCCGAGCGGCGCTGTCACCTTTATGGTGCCGCGCGGCTGGCCGGATAACGCGCTGACCGCCGCTTCCGCCTCGGTGACCGCCTCCAGCACCTGCTTGGCGCCAGAGTAGAACACCGTGCCGTGCTCGGTCGGCATCAATTGTCGCGTCGTGCGGTTGAACAGCCTGACTCCCAGGTGCTTCTCGAGCTCCTTGATCCGGTTAGAGGCGACCGCCGGCGAAATGCGCATGTCGCGCCCAGCCGCCGATAAATTGCCGAGCTCGACGACGCGGACGAAAACGGCGATGTTGTCGAGATAGGCCATGCGGCTTCCGTGGCTCTCATGTGGCAGCGTGTAACGAGCCTAGTATTTTCCAAATTTTTTTGAAAGTCATCGTGCAGCTCGGCTCTTTCCGTTTGCGCTCCAGTCCGTAAAGTCAGTGGATCGGCAGGGACGATTTTTTCATGATGGATTTCGCGATATTCTGGGATTGGCTGAGTTTCGCCGTGCGCTGGCTGCACGTCGTCACCGGTATCGCCTGGATTGGATCGTCCTTTTATTTCGTCGCGCTCGATCTCGGGCTGCGCCAGCGTCCGGGCATGCCTGCCGGAGCCTTCGGCGAGGAATGGCAGGTGCATGGCGGCGGCTTCTACCATGTGCAGAAATATCTGGTGGCGCCGGCTGAGATGCCCGAGCATCTGACCTGGTTCAAGTGGGAATCCTACGCCACCTGGCTGTCGGGTTTCGCCATGCTGTGCGTCGTCTACTATGCCGGGGCGGACCTGTTCCTGATCGATCCGAATGTGCTTGCCATGTCGGTGCCTACAGGCATCTTGCTGTCGCTGGCGACGATCGGCGTCGGCTGGGTGGTCTACGATCTCTTGTGCCGTTCGCCGCTTGGCAACAGCGACACCGGCCTGATGCTGGTGCTCTACGGCGTGCTGGTGTTCATCGCCTGGGGCCTGACCCACCTGTTCACCGGCCGCGCCGCTTTCCTGCATCTCGGCGCCATCACTGCGACGATCATGTCGGCCAACGTTTTCATGGTCATCATCCCCAACCAGAAGATCGTCGTCGCCGACCTGATCGCCGGCCGTAAGCCCGATCCGAAATATGGCAAGATCGCCAAACAGCGCTCGCTGCACAACAACTACCTGACGCTGCCGGTTTTGTTCCTGATGCTGTCGAACCATTATCCGCTGGCGTTCGGCACAGAGTTCAACTGGGTCATCGCCTCGCTGGTGTTCATCATCGGCGTGCTGATCCGGCACTATTTCAACACCAGGCATGCGCGCAAAGGCAATCCGACCTGGACCTGGCTGGCCGCCGCCGTCCTGTTCGTCGTCATCATCTGGCTGTCGACGGCACCGAAGCTGCTGACCGGCGAAGTCAAAACGTCCTCGGCGGCACAGGTCTACGTCGCCTCGGCACATTTTCCCGCCGTGCGTGATACGGTGCTTGGCCGGTGTTCGATGTGCCATGCGGCGGAGCCGTCCTACGAGGGCATTTACCACGCACCTAAGGGCGTGATGCTCGATACCGATGCCGGCATCGCCGAGCACGCCGGCGAGATCTACCTGCAGGCCGGACGCAGCCACGCCATGCCGCCCGCCAACGTCACCCAGATCACCGACAAGGAACGGGCACTGCTGGTAGCCTGGTTCGAAGGCGCGGGGAAATAGCATGACCAGCACGCTGCTGCGCGGCCGCACGCTGTCGTTTTTGCGCTGGCCAGAAACCATCGACGACCATTCCGCCTGGCGCTACGAGCAAGATGGCGGCCTGCTGATGCGCGACGGCAGGATCGTTGCCGCTGGTGCCTATGCCGAGGTCGAGAAAAAGGCTGGCGCGGGAACAAAAAAGATCGACCACAGGCCATATCTGCTGCTGCCCGGGTTCATCGATGCGCATGCACATTTTCCGCAGATGCAGGTCATCGCTTCCTTCGGCGCCGAGCTGCTCGATTGGCTGAACACCTACACTTTTCCGGAAGAGACAAAATTCCAGAACGCCCAGCATGGCCGCCGTATCGCCAGGCTGTTCCTGGATGAAGTATTGCGGCATGGCACCACGACAGTCGCGGCCTATTGCTCGGTACACAAGGAATCTGCCGAAGCGTTCTTTGCCGAGTCGCACGACCGCAACATGCTCAACATCGCCGGCAAGGTGATGATGGACCGCAACGCGCCGGACGGCGTGCTCGACACGCCGCAATCGGGCTATGACGACAGCAAGGCGTTGATCGATGAGTGGCACGGCAAGGGGCGCCAGCACTATGCCATCACGCCGCGCTTCGCCATCACCTCGTCGCCCGAGCAATTGGAGATGGCGGGCGCGCTCTGCCGCGAATATCCTGATCTGCACATGCAGACGCATCTGTCGGAAAACCACGCCGAGATCGCCTTCACGCAGCAATTGTACCCGCAGACGCGGGACTACACCGACATCTACGAACACTATGGGCTGCTCGGGCGCAGAAGCCTGTTCGGCCATTGCATCCACCTGTCGGAACGCGAGGCGGATGCGCTTTCGGATAGCGGCTCGGTGGCGGTGTTCTGCCCGACCTCCAACCTGTTTCTCGGCTCGGGCCTGTTCGATTATCAGCGCTATAGCCGCCGCCAGAAGCCGCTTCGCATCGCCGCCGCCACCGATGTCGGCGGTGGCACCAACTATTCGATGCTGCGCACCATGGACGAGGGCTACAAGGTGATCGCGCTGAGCGGCGAGAAGCTCAATCCGTTCCAGTCCTTCTGGCAGCTGACCCGCGGCAATGCCGAGGCGCTGTCGCTTGCGGAAAAGATCGGCACCCTGGAGGAAGGCAGCGACGCCGATATCATCGTGCTCGACGCCCGCGCCACGCCGGCGATGCGGCTGCGGGTGGAGACGGCGGACACGCTCGCCGAGGAATTGTTTCTGCTGCAGACGCTCGGCGACGACCGCGCCGTGCGCGAGGTCTATGTCGCCGGCCGGGCGGCCAAGGCGGATATAGGGGTGTAGCCGTCGTATGCGGCCGGCTTGACCGGGCGGCAGCCATCCGCCAAAGCAACAGGCGAGATCGACAGGGGAACGACATGGCCGTTGCGGACGATATCGCTCTGATCAAGAAACAGGAAGCCACGCTTGTCTTTTCGGCCTTCGATGAAGCCGTCGCTTTCGAGATCGGCTCGGCGATCCGCGACCGGGCTCTCAAGAAAAACCTGCCGATCATCGTCGATATCAGAACTTTCGACCGGCCGCTGTTCTATGCGGCAATGCCCGGCTCGAACGCCTCCAATCCGGACTGGGCGCGGCGCAAGATCAACGTCGTGCGGCGGTTCTTGAAAAGCACCTACCGCATTGTGCTGGAGCAGCAGCGCCCCGACCGCAGCTTCAAGCCCGGCGAGGGGCTGGACATTGCCGACTATGTGCTGGCCGGTGGCGGCTTTCCCATCACTGTCAAGGGCGCTGGCGTCATCGGCGTGATCGCCGTCTCCGGTCTACCGGAGCGCGAGGACCACGGAGTGGTCGTCGATACGCTGTGTAGCTACTTGGGCGTCGATAGCGAGGAGTTGGTCCTGCCGCCGGAAGCAACATCGTGACGTTGGCGCTGCCCCTCATCCGCCTGCCGGCACCTTCTCCCCGCGTAGTGACGGGGAGAAGGGAAACGCTCCAACGCTGGCGATCCCCTCTCCCCGTCTCTATACGGGGAGAGGGTAAGGGTGAGGGGCAGCGCAAACGCCGCAGAAGCTCGCACAGCGTCCGTGGTAGCTCAGTATGACCGCGCTCGATCCCAAGTCCTTTCTCATTTCGATCTTCAACGCCGCCGTTGCCGCCGCCGATCCCCAGAGGTCGATCAAGGATCATTTGCCGGCAAGGCCGAAGGGGCGGACCATCGTCATCGGTGCAGGAAAAGGCTCGGCGCAGATGGCGGCGGCTTTCGAGAAAGTGTGGGACCGGCCGATCGAAGGTTTGGTCGTCACCCGCTACGGCTATGGCGCGGCCTGCCGGCGCATCGAGATCATCGAGGCGGCGCATCCGGTGCCGGATGCTGCGGGGCTCGAAGCTTCCCGGCGGCTGCTCGAAAAAGTCCAGGGACTGACTGCGGACGACCTCGTCGTGGCGCTCATTTCGGGCGGCGGCTCGGCGCTGCTGCCGTCACCTGCCGAAGGTCTGACGCTAGCCGACGAGATCGCCGTCAACGAGGCGCTGCTCGCCTCCGGCGCGCCGATCGCCGCGATGAACACCATCCGCAAACATCTGTCCTCGATCAAGGGCGGCAGGCTGGCGGCCGCCGCCTATCCTGCCAAGGTGGTCTCGCTGGTTGTTTCTGATATTCCGGGCGACGATCCGGCTCTGGTCGCTTCTGGTCCGACCGTGCCGGATATAGGCAGCCGCGAAGATGCATTAGCGTCGATCGCCGCCTATGACATGAAACTACCGGCTTCAGTGATGGCGCACATCAATTCGCCGGCCGCCGATGCGCCACGTCCGGACGACCCGCGTTTTATCCGCAACGAGGTACATCTGATCGCCTCGGCCGGCGTATCGCTGGAAGCGGCTGCGGCCGAAGCCAGGTACCAAGGTATCGAAGCGGTCATTCTCTCCGATTCCATCGAGGGCGAGGCGCGTGAGGTCGGCAGCGTCCACGCCGCAATCGCGCGCGAAGTGGCGACGCGCAACCGGCCATTCGCAAAACCGGTGCTGATCCTGTCGGGCGGCGAGACGACCGTGACCTTGCGCGCGAAAGGCAAAGGCGGCCGCAACTCGGAATTCCTGCTCGCCTTCGCCATTGGGATCAGCGGCATGGCGGGCGTCCACGCACTGGCCGCCGACACCGACGGCATTGACGGTTCGGAAGACAATGCCGGCGCCTTCGCCGACGGCTCGACAGTGTCGCGGATGCATAAGGCGGGCGTCGATGCCAAGGCCATGCTTGCCGGCAACAACGCCTGGACGGCATTCAATGCCGTAGATGACCTTTTCGTACCCGGTCCGACCGGCACAAACGTCAACGATCTCCGGGCGATATTGATCAAATAGCTCAGGCGGCCATCAGCTTTTTCACCGCTCTCATATCCTGCAGGAACCGGTCGCGTTCTGCCTGCTTGTCCGCCGGCTCGCGAATGCGCAGGATGAAGGACGGGTGGATGGTGACGAAGACACGCAAGCCATCGTCGCGCTCCACGACGGCCCCGCGCATCTTCATGATCGGCACCACCTTGCCAAGCAGCGCCTGCGCCGCCGTTGCGCCGAGCGCCACCGCCAGATTGGGCTTGATCAGATCGATTTCCTTGTCGAGCCACCAGCGGCAAGCCTGCACCTCGCCGGCGTTCGGCTTGGAGTGGATGCGCCGCTTGCCGCGCGGCTCGAACTTGAAATGCTTGACCGCGTTGGTGACGTAGACTTTCAGCCGATCGACGCCGGCATCGTCCAGGATCGCGTCGAACACCTTGCCCGCCGGACCAACGAAGGGCTTGCCCGCCAGGTCCTCCTGGTCGCCCGGCTGTTCGCCGACGAAGATCACCTTAGCTTTATCAGGGCCCTCACCGAACACGGTCTGCGTGGCGTCGTGCCATAGCGGACAGCGGCGGCAGATCTTGGCCGTTTCGCGCAGTTCAGGAATCGTCCTGGCGTCGATTTCTGTCGTTTCCGGAGACTTGCTTGCAGGCAAGCGTCTTGCCTGCACTTTGGCATGGTGCGGCGTCGGGGTTGTCTGCATCCTGGCGATCATAACTAAGGCGGCCTTGCTCGCTCCTGCAATCAGACACGCAATGAGCAAAGCCCGCCGAAGGTTCCGTTGAAATTATTCCGCATGGGCCTTCACCGGCGGATGGCCGACGATGTGATGCCCTACACCTCGTGCAGATAGAGGTGATAATCCAGTTCGCTGACCGTGCGCGCCACGCGCAGATATTCCGACTGCTTGATCGCCACGAACGTCCGGTGCAGGTCTTCGCCCAATGCGCCCTTGAGGAAGGTCGACGCCCTTGCCGCCTCGATCGCGGCACGCCAGTCCACCGGCATCGTCGTGCGCGTGACGGCCGATTCGTAGCCATTGCCGGTGGTTTCGGGACCGGGATCGAGGCCTTCGTCGAGGCCCTTGACGACACCGGCCAGCACCGTTGCTGCCACTAGGTAAGGATTCGCGTCGACGCCCGATGGCCGGTGCTCGATGCGGCGGTTCTTGGCATCGCCGGCCGGCACACGCAGTGCCACCGAACGGTTGTTGACGCCCCAGGTCGGCGCCACCGGCGCATAGGATTGCGAGACGAAGCGCCGCCATGAATTGGCATGCGGCGCGAAGACCAGCATCGATTCCGCCATCGTCTGGATCAGTCCGCCGAGGCCGCGCAGCAGCGGCAGCGACCAGCTTTCGCCGCCGGTTTCGGCAAAGACATTCTTGCCGGCATCATCCAGCAGCGAGACATGAAAATGCATGCCCGAGCCGGCATATTTCTCGATCGGCTTGGCCATGAAGCAAGCGGTGACACCATGACGGCGCGCCTGCGCCCGCACCAGTCGCTTGAGCATCACGAGATCGTCGGCCGCCCGCATCACATCCTTGCGGTAGTTGAGCGTCAGCTCGTACTGGCCGGGCGCATATTCCGAGATGACCGTCTCGGCCGGGATGCCTTGCACCTTGGCTGCGGCGTAGATGTCGGAAAACAGCGGCTCCATGCCGTGTAGATGGTCGACGGAATAGACCTCCGTCTTGGCCGAGCGGCGTCCGTCAAGCACCGCGTGCGCCGGCTGCACCTTGCCTTCGGCATCGCGCTCGTTGGCGAGCAGGAAGAATTCGAGCTCGAAGGCGCCGGCCGGATGCAGGCCCTTGGCCGCGAGGATGTCTACCTGGCGGGCGAGTGCCAGCCGCGGGTCGGACGACATCGGCTGGCCATCGAGATGGTACATCGCCATCAGCACCTGGCCGCGCGGCGGCTGGGTGGCGAACAGCGGCACCAGTGTGCCGGGGATCGGCCACGCCCGCAGGTCGCCGTCGCCCGTCGTCCAGATCAGCCCGGTCTCGTGAACATCCTCGCCGGTGATGTCGAGGCCGAGGATCGAGATCGGCATGTGCCGGCCCCCCTCGTAGATGCTCATCAACTCATGCCGGCGCACGATCTTGCCGCGCCCGACGCCATTGGCGTCGGTCAGCACGATGTCGAACGCTTCGATCTCGGGATGAGCGTCGAGAAAGGCCTGCGCCTCGGCGGGCGTCGAGCCCGAAGGGGATGCCGTGACCAGGTTCAAACTTTGCTTGGGCGCTTGTTTCATGCCGCAAGCTTGTCTCACGCCGTAAGCTTTGCCGCAACCGCGCCGAAGGCAGTGATCAGCCGGTTCACCTGGGCGGCGCTGGTCGTAGGAGAGATCAGCATCATGTTGTGGAAGGGTGCGATCAGCACGCCGCGATTGACCAGCGCGACATGGATTGCCGCCTCGAGCTCCGGCACGTGCGCAGCTTCCGCTTCGCCGCCGTTCCTCAGCGGGCCCGGCGCGCAGATGAACTCGACACGCGCACCGACGCGAGCAACATGCCAGGGCAGACGATAGCGATCGATGACGGCGGTCAGCCCGGCGTCGAGCCGCTGCGCCAGATGGTCCATATGGCTGTAGTTCTCGTCGGTCATGACGTATTCGAGCGTGGCGCGCATCGCTGCGAATTGCAGCGGATTGGCCGACAGCGTTGTCCCCATGCCGGAGTAGCCGGGCTCTTTCCGACTGATATAAGCGGCATAGCGGGCCGCAACGTCTTCGCTCATGCCCCAGACGCTCGCCGGTACGCCGCCGGCAATCGGCTTGCCCAGCACGAACAGGTCCGGCTCCAGCCCGTATTTGCTTGTATAGCCGCCGGGACCGGTCGAAATTGTATGCGTCTCGTCGATTAGAAGCAGCGTGCCGGTCGCACGGGTGAGACGCCGCAAGCCATCATGAAAGCCGGCTTCGGGCAGCACCATGCAGGAATTGGTCAGCACCGGCTCGGCGATGACGCAGGCGACATCGTTGCCCCGGAGTGCCGCCTCGAGCGCCGGCAAATCGTTGAACTCGACGACATCTGTCGCCCGCGTCAGGTCGCGGAATTCGCCGGCCAGTCCCGGTCGATTCACCGCTTTCCCGGCGACCAGCCGCACCATCGTCTCGTCGACCGAGCCATGATAGCAGCCGTTGAAGACCAGTATCTTCTCCCGGCCGGTAACGGCGCGGGCAACCCGCAGCGCGAAGCGGTTGGCATCGGTCGCCGTCGTCGCGATCTGCCACGACAGCAAACCGAAGCGCTGCTGCAGCAACGGTCCGATGGCCAGCGCGTCTTCGGAAGGTAGCATATAGGTCAGTCCTCGTCCGGCCTGCCGGCGGATGGCGCGGGCGACCGGCGGCGGCGAATGGCCGAACATCGAGCCGGTGTCACCAAGGCAGAAATCGTCCAGCCGATTGCCGTCGATGTCGGTGATCGCAGCGCCCTTGGCACTGTCGACCAGGATCGGGAATGGCGTCGGCCAGTCGTTCATCCAATGCATCGGCACGCCGCCGAAGAAGCCGGGCAGGCCATTGCCGATTTTCGCCATCGATTTTGGCCGCGCCCGGCGGAAGACTTCTGCCTCGGTCGCGCGCAACTCGACGATCCGGGCCGGGCCGATGCCGCCGATGCAAGTCTTTGAATGGTTCATGACGTTCATGCCGGCCCTCTCAGTCGCACTTTAGACAATCGGCATCCGCCACCGCAATTGGCCGGGCGGCTGCCCTGTGTTGGGTCAGCGGTCATTTGAATGAAAACAGGCGCTTGACCGCGAGCCGCCTTCGGGCGCCAATGGTACTTCGGCTGGAGGGCATAAGATGGTGCGGGCGATCGTCTGCGCAGCAACGCTGCTGTCGTCGGTTGGTGCGGCTCTGGCGTCCGGCGGCATCTGGTGTTCCGCCGAGGATGCAGCCGTCAAATTTCAGGTCGGTGCCGGGATCACCAGAGGCATGGGCGGGCCGACCTTCAATTTTAGCGGCGAGCTCGAGATTCTGGGCAGGCCGGCTGCCGACAGTCTGCGCGAGACATTGTTCGAGGATCAGAACCTCACGCAATATTGGCTCGACAACAAGGAATTGCGGCTGCTCGTCTACCACGAACGGCAGGTCGAAAACGCCTACGGCTATGTCGAACTGGCGATCCTGACCAAGGCCAGCGACGAAGGCGTCTATGACGGTCGCTATTTGCTCTCAATCCATGATGTAACGGCCGATGCCGAAAAGGACGGCAAGCAGGCTGAATTGACCGGCAAAGTATCTTGCGGAGCCGAGTAAGTAACAGGCTACGCCGAAATATCGATGACGCCGCAGTCGCCCGCAGCGCTGCCAAAGGCGACGCGGCGCTCTTCCTTGTCCCACATCATCGAAGTGACGGCGCCCTTGCCCGGCCGGCGCAACAGCACTTCCTTGGCGTCGGCGAAGCGCACCGCCATCACCATCCCGTCATCATAGCCGATAGCAACGACGTCCTGGCTCGGGTGACAGGCGACGGAGGTGACCATCGCATTGCCGCGCGTGCCGAGTTCCAGCGGCGCCTTGCCCATCGGCCCGTCTTTGCTGGAAAACGGCCAGACGATTGCCGCCGGCGCGCCGGAACTCGCCAGCCATTTGCCCTTGGCGCTCCACGACAGGCTTTTCACCTTGCCGGGGTAGCCGGACATGCGCATGTGCTTGCCGTCGGCGAGCTTCCAGCCATGCAGCGCGTTTTCCTGCATGGTGGTGACGAGGAAGGCGCCGTCCGGCGAGAAAGTGATGCCGGTATGCGCGCCGGCCCATTCGAGCTCGACCGGCTTGCCCTCGGCCGCCGGGAAATGCAGCGTCGCGCCATTGTAGCGGGCGACGCCAAAGCGCATACCCTTGGGCGAAAAGGCCAGTCCCTCGACGGAGCGCGGATGCGCGAATTCTTTCGTCTTGCCGTCGGCAAAGCGCACATAGGCGGTCTTGCCCGACGCGAAGGCGATGGCGCCTTGCGGCCCTGCAGCGACGCTGGTGATCCATTTCTTGCCGGCGCTCGCCAATTCCCCGGCCTCGCCGCCAGCGGTGACGGCAAAGACCTTGCCGTCCTCGCCGCCGGTGATCAGCCGGTCGTTGGCCACGTCATGGAAGGCGGCGAGCAGCCCGTCATTGGCCTGCACCGTCTTGTGGCCATGGTCGAGCCGGTGGATCGCGCCGTCGGCCAGCGCGAAATGCGGCACGTCGCCGAGGAAGACGGCGGCAACGCAGTGGCCTTCGAGATCAAGCGGGGCGACGGTGGGCATGCGAACTGTTCCATTAGATTGTTTGGTCGCCTTGCCGCCATTGGAGGAAAGCGTGGCTAGGTTCGACGCGACCTTCTCCCCTTGTGGGAGAAGGTGGATTGGCGCGCAGCGCCAAGACGGATGAGGGGTGCTGGACGGAGTGCCGTCCTTGCCAAGCTGGAACACCCCTCATCCGACCGAGCTTTCGCTCGGCCACCTTCTCCCACAAGGGGAGAAGGAGAGAAGGGGCAGCGCTAGCGCTATAAAGTCCGGAAATCAAGCGGCCTGGCAGGCCTCGAAGCTTGTCTTCAGTCGCTCGGCGTCGAGTTCGCGGCCGATGAACACCAGCCGGCTCTCGTGCTTCTCGTCGTCCTTCCAGGCGCGCTGGTGGTCGCCCTCGATGATCATGTGCACACCCTGGATGACATAGCGCTCGTCATCGCCTTTCAGCGCAATGATCCCTTTCAGCCGCAGGATGTTCGGGCCTTCCATCTGGGTGATCTTCTCGATCCACGGGAAGAACTTTTTCGGGTCCATCTCGCCGCCGCGCAGCGACACCGACTGCACAGTCACGTCATGGATGTCGGAAGGGTGCGCATGATGATGCCCGTCATGATCGTGGTGATCATGGCCGTCGTGATCATGGTGATGGTGGTCATGATCATGATCATGATGGTCGTGATCGTCATGCGCCTCGAGGAAGTGCGGATCGTTCTCCAGCGCCCGGGACAGGTCGAACGCACCGCGATCGAGCACCTCGGACAGCGCCACGCTGGCGCGTGTGGTGCGATGGATTCGTGCCGCCGGGTTGATGGCGCGGATCGTCGCCTCCACCTTGCTCAGCTCTTCGCGGGTGACGAGATCGGTCTTGTTGAGCACGACTACATCGGCAAAGGCGATCTGGTCCTCGGCCTCTCGGGAATCCTTCAGACGCAGCGGCAGGTGCTTGGCGTCGACCAGCGCCACCACCGCATCGAGCCTGGTCTTGGAACGCACGTCGTCGTCCATGAAGAAGGTCTGCGCCACCGGCACGGGATCGGCGAGGCCTGTGGTCTCGACGATGATGGCGTCGAAGCGGCCAGGCCTGCGCATCAGGCCTTCGACGACGCGGATCAGGTCGCCGCGCACGGTGCAGCAGACGCAGCCATTGTTCATCTCGTAGATTTCCTCGTCGGATTCCACGATCAGCTCGTTGTCGATGCCGATCTCGCCGAATTCATTGACGATGACGGCGTAGCGCTTGCCATGGTTTTCCGAAAGGATGCGGTTGAGCAGTGTCGTCTTGCCAGCGCCGAGATAGCCGGTGAGGACGGTTACGGGGATCTGCGTCTGTGCGTCGCTCATATTGTGCCTCGAATAGGGATTGTCGGCTCCATATAGGATGTGTGCTCGGCTTTTGCACGAGGCAAACCGGTGGGCCAAAGAGGGGCTGGTATTGCCGAACTTTCCTCACATTACCGAACTTTCATTGGCGCCGCCTGACAGCGGGCCCTAGATAGGCGGGGTCATTTACGGAGCTGTTCGCGTTGAAGAGGCGCCAGATGTCCGACAAGTCGTTGCCACTAAGCCGTCGGCAGGCGCTCGGTCTCGTTGCGGTTACCGCTGGCGGCATATTCCTGCCCGCCGGTGCAAGGGCCGGGCAGGTTTCGCCCTATGCCGGGCTTGCTTTGTTCGAAGCCGGTGCCGGCGTCTGCGCGATCACGCCCGAGGTCACCGAAGGGCCGTTCTATTTCGACCCGAAGCTCGAACGCGCCGATATCACCGAGGGCAAGAAGGGCATCGCCCTCAATGTGCGGCTGCAAATCGTCGACGCCGCCTGCCGGCCGCTTCCCGGCGCACGCGTCGATATCTGGCATTGCGATGCCCAGGGCAGCTATTCCGGCTATCCCGGACAGGGCGACGGGCAGGATATCGACACGTCCGGCCAGAGCTTTCTCCGCGGCTGGCAGAGAACCGATGAAAGCGGCATCGCTTCTTTCGCCACCATCTATCCCGGCTGGTATCGCGGCCGCACCACCCACATCCATTTCAAGATCTTCCCCGACGACCGCTCGGTGATGACCGGCCAGATGTTCTTCCCCGACAGCCTCAGCGAGCAGATATTCGCCACCGTCGCGCCTTATAAAGATCGCCCCGGCAAACGCGATACATCGAACGCGCGGGACGGCATTGCGCGGCAGGCCGGGCCGCTGTCGCAGGCAGCGCTGCGGGAAATGGCGGACGCCTATCAGGCGTTGATGGTGGTCGCGGTGAAAGCCGGTTGAGAACACCTCGTCACGTCCTCATCCAGCCATTGCGGAAAGTCGTTTGTCATCTAACTGAAATAAACATCTGGCATTAGCCACGGCGAACACCGCGAAGCTTGCCGGCAAAGCTATTTTCCGAGCCGGAATGTTTTCGATCGTCATTGCCAATCGGCGGCCTGCTTCTATGCTGTCCGCTCCGGTTCGGCCGAGGAGGGATGAGCATGGCCAAGGCGGACAAGACTGCAACAATGAGCCGGCTGCATTCGGCGGCGCGGCTGGCGCGCACGGCGCTCGCCGCCCGGCTTCTGGCGCATGGTTTCTATGCCGGCCAGGACCAGATCATGCTGGCGCTCGACCGCGAGGACGGGCAGACGCCCGGCAACCTTGCCGGCCGCCTCGGCGTGCGTCCGCCGACCATCACCAAGACCATCAACCGGCTGCAGGCGCAGGGCTTTCTGGAGAAGCGGGCCTCGTCCGCCGATGCCCGCCAGGCGCATATTTTCCTCACCGACACCGGCCGCGAAATCATCCACGCCATCGAGAAGTCGGTGAAGAAGACCGAAAAGCAGGCATTGAAGGGTCTCGACAAGAAGGATCAGAAAGCGCTGTTCAAGCTGCTTGCCCGCGTCGAGGCGAACCTGTCGGACGGCGAAATGGTGCTCCCAGATGACGAACTGGATATCGAGGACAAGATGCTTGAATAAGGTCACGCGTTCGCCGCTGACGGCCGTCGCGTCAGTGCCGACCAGCGTCCCGGTGTGACGCCGAACGCCTTTTTGAAATGCCGATTGAAATGGCTTTGGTCACTGAAGCCGGCTGCGATGGCGATTTGCGCCAGTGGCTCGTCGGCTTCGATCATCCGACGGGCTCGTTGAAGCCGGCGCATCAACAGGAACCGGTGCGGGCTGGTGGAGAAGGTGGCGCGGAAATGCCGCGACAGGGCATAACGGTCCAATCCGGTTATCGCCTCTAATTCATCCGAACGTACGATCCGCGCGACATTTTCCTCCAGATAGTCGCGCGCCAGGCTGGCGGCGCGCCACGCAGTTTTCGCTACCGGTTTCGTCGGCTGACCGGCGTGCCGGGCCAAGCTTTGCATAAGCTGCGTCATGAAATCGACGACAAACAGCTCGTCCAGTTCCTGATTCAACGGCCCGAGCGCCGAAAGCAGCGTCGCCCGGAGATCGCGGTCTGTCACCACGGCATTCCCGACGAATGGTAGTGATCCGCCGCCGAGACAATCGAGCATCAGGGACGGCTCCAAATAGAGCATTCTGTATCGCAAGCCGTCTTCGGTGCCGGCACCGCCATCGTGCAGTTCGTCGGGATGAAGGATAATGATCTGGCCAGGCAGGCTCTGATGCGTTTGGCCGCGATAGCGGAAGCGCTGCACGCCATAAAGCGTCACCCCGATCGCATAGGTGTCGTGGCGATGGAGATCGAAGGCATTGCCGTGGAACCGGGCCTCGATGCGTTCCATCCCGGCAGCACCGGGTGCCGGTACGATGCAGTTCTCGGCTGCATCCACGCACAAACGTCCAAGACCCTGAAAGGCTTCCCGGTCTAGATCGTGCGCCATCGCTTCACTCGCAGCCTCGGATTGGCCCCCTTTTCGGATTGGAAACTGTCGCATGTTCGATACGAAATTTGCAATCGTGCTCAAGGATGATCTTCCCGTCTGGCAAAAGCTCAATGTCACCGCCTTTCTGACCAGCGGCATCGTCGCGCAATTTCCCGACATTATCGGCGACCCCTACCGTGATCGCGCCGGCAATATCTACAACCCGCTGTCGATCCAGCCGGTCATCGTGCTTTCGGCGGACGGCCAGACGCTCGGCGCGATCCAGCGGCGGGCGCTGGAGCGTGGTGTGACGGTTTCGCTCTATGTCGAGGATATGTTTTCGACCGGGTATGATCTGGCCAACCGCGCCGTCTTTGCCGAATTTGCGCCGGAGGATGCCAAGGTGGTCGGCATCGCGCTTCGCGCCGAAAAGAAGCTCGTCGACAAGATCACCAAGGGCGCCCGCATGCACGCCTGAGTCGTCGGCCACTAGGCCGGCCACTGGGAAACAAACTGAGCCTGTCGGCGGCTGTCGTTGTGCCAGACTGTTTTGGCTTGCCCGCAGGCGACAATTGCCGCATTGGTGAGGGACCGCCTTGCTTGCCGTCCGGCCTGAAATTGAATGCTCCCCCAAGACAAGACGAAAGCGCGACATCGCCGGCGGCGATCCTGTGCATGCTTTCCGTCTATGTGTTTTTCACCTTCCTCGACACCAGCAGCAAGTACCTTGTGCTGGCCGGCGTCTCGGCGCTGATCGTCGCCTGGACCCGCTTCGCGGTCCATGTGCTGATCGTCGGCGTCTTTCTGCACGGATGGCGTGAGCCGCTGCGCTTTCGTCCCGCCAACCTGCCGGCGCATCTCACGCGCGGTCTGCTCCTGTTCGGATCGACGATATGCAACATTCTCGCGCTGCGGACGCTGCAGCTGGCGGAAACCACCTCGATCTACTTCTTCGGCCCGATGGTGATCACCGCGCTTGCCGGTCCGTTGCTAGGGGAATGGGCCGGCTGGCGGCGTTGGCTGGCGATCATGAGCGGCTTTGTCGGCGTCCTCATCATCACCCGGCCGGGCATCGGGGTTTTTGGCGTCGGCCATCTCTTTGCGCTCGGCTCGATGCTATCGAACAGTTTCTACGTCATCATGACGCGCCGCATGTCGGCGACGGAAACCTCGGAAAGCCTCATCCTGTTTTCGGCACTGGCGCCGGCCGTGCTGCTGCTGCCGACACTGCCGTTTTCGCTTTCGTTGCCGCAGGATGGCTGGCACTGGTTCATATTGCTGATGCTGGGCGTCTTCGGCGCCATCGGCCATTGGCTTCTTGTGCAGGCCTATCGCCTTGCCACCACCACGGCCCTGGCCCCCTATCCCTATTCGCAGATGATCTGGATGATCATCTCCGGCCTGATCGTCTTCAACCAGTTTCCCGACCGCTGGACGCTGGCCGGTGCGACAGTCATCGTCGCCAGCGGCCTCTACATCGTCCACCGCGAGCACCGGCTTCGTGTGCGCAACCGCGCGACGCTGGACGCGGAGGCGGAAGCGCTGGCAAAAAAACTTTGATTTGCGCGGGATCGATGGCATAAGAGCCGGCCTTTAAACAGTTTAAATTGCTTCGGGAGCGCAGGGCGCTGGCACAGAAGATCAAGCTTTCCACCATCGCGGATGCGCTCGGCGTGTCCACGGCCACGGTCTCGCTGGCCTTGCGCGACAGCCCGCTGGTCGCCGGCGGCACCCGCGACCGCATCAAGGAACATGCCCGCGCCATCGGCTATATCTACAACCGCCGCGCCGCCAGCCTGCGCACCTCGCGCTCAGGCATAGTCGGCGTCGTCGTCCACGACATCATGAACCCGTTCTTTGCCGAGATATTGCGTTCGATCGAGAGCGAACTCGACCGCAGCCGGCAAACCTTCATCCTGTCGAACCACTACGACCAACTCGAGAAACAACGCACCTTCATCGACACGCTTCTGCAGCTCGGCGCTGACGGCGTCATCATGTCGCCGGCCATCGGCACACCGCCCGAAGACATAATCATGGCCGAGGAGAACGGTCTCCCGGCAGTGCTGATTGCACGCACCGTCGAAGGTGCCGACGTGCCGGTGTTTCGCGGCGACGATGCCTATGGCACCGGGCTTGCTACCAATCATCTGATCTCGCTTGGCCACAAGCGCATCGCAATGATCGGCGGTACCGACCAGACCTCGACCGGCCGCGACCGCTATCAGGGATATGTCAACGCCATGGAGGCGGCAGGGCTTGAGGTCAGGCCGTCCTGGCGCATCGCCGGCCCACGCACCAAGCAGGCCGGCTTCGAGGCCGCCGGGCAGTTCCTGGCGCTGAAGGACAGGCCGACCGCGGCCTGCTGCTGGAACGACCTCGTCGCCATCGGCCTGATGAACGGCATTGCGCGCGCCGGGCTGGTGCCGGGCATCGACATCTCTGTTACCGGCTATGACGACCTCGAGGAGGCGGCGATCGCCACGCCGGCGCTGACTACCGTGTGGAACGGCCAGCGCGAGGTTGGCCGCCGCGCCGCCAGCGCGCTGCTCGACAAACTCAACGGACAGACGGTGCGGCCGTCGCAGGAACTGATCAAGCCGGAACTGCATGTGCGCCAGTCGACCGGCAAACCGGTGGAACGTGCATGACAAAAACCAAACAGCAAGCTGTCGCCATTCTGGTGCCGGGCCAGTTCAACGATCATGCGGTCGGCCGCATCGACGGGGTGTTCAGCCGCGTCCGGATCGAACGCGCCGATCCGTCGCTGGTCACCGACGAGATGCGCCTTACGGTGCGCGGCATAGCCGCCTTTGGCGGCATAAGCGCCGCGTTGATGGACGCGCTGCCAAAGCTCGAGATTATCGCCAATTTCGGCGTCGGCTATGATTCGGTCGATGTCCGCCACGCCGCACGGCGCGGCATCATGGTCACCAACACACCGGATGTGCTGACCGAAGAGGTCGCCGATACGGCGCTCGGCCTGTTGATCAATACCATCCGCGAACTGCCGCGCGCCGAGGCCTGGCTACGCGACGGAAGCTGGCTGCGCAACGGCAACTATCCGCTGAGCCGGCTGACCTTGCGCGGGCGCCAAGTCGGTATCTTTGGCATGGGCCGCATCGGCCTCGCCATTGCCCGCCGGCTCGACGCTTTTGGGCTGCCCATTGCCTATCACAACCGGCGCCGCGTCGAAGGCCTGTCCTATGACTATCACCCGACGCTGAAAGGTCTCGCCGAGGCGGTCGACACACTGATCTCGGTGGCGCCCGGCGGGGCTTCGACGGAAAAGGCCGTCAATGCCGAAATTCTCTCGGCTCTTGGGCGGAACGGCGTCTTTGTCAACATCGGCCGGGGCAGCACGGTCGACGAACCAGCCCTTGCCGCCGCACTTGCCAGCGGCAGCATCGCCGCTGCCGGGCTAGACGTCTTTGCCGACGAGCCGAATGTGCCAGCGGCGTTGCTTGCCGCGCCCAACACCTCGCTTTTGCCACACGTCGGCTCGGCCTCGCAGCACACCCGCCGCGCCATGGCGGACCTGTGCGTCGAAAATCTGGTCTCGTGGTTTTCGCAGCGCAAGGCGCTGACGCCGGTGCCGGAGACGGCAAATGTCAAGGCAAGGCCGTAAGCGGGCTGCCATATCTATTAACTTCAGCTTAACCCTTCGGAATCATTCTGGTCCCTTCGCAGTGTCTGTCCGCCTGACAGGACATGACAGCAAGAGGAAGCGCGCCTCCCTGATCTCTTCGAACCGGCGCGCTTGAAATGCGCGGAGAACCAGGATGAAGACGCTTCCTGCATTGATGGCTGTCGCTGTACTGTTCGGCAGCGCCCAACTGTTTTACGCCGGTAGCGGTGAAAGCCGTGCGGCCAGTGAGTCACCGCCTTCATCCGGCAACTACAGGCTGGTAGCCCATGGCGACGAGGGGTCTTGTGCGGTCAGCCGCGGCGCCGAGATTTCGCAAGGCCTGTCGCTGTTGACGGTCGCAGCAAATTGCCGCCGGGTGTTGCCCGGCGTGGAGCAGGCGAAGTTCTGGCGAGAGCAGGATGACGGCACGGTCACCCTCAGCGCCAACGGCACCGATCCGATCGTCATGTTCTCAGTCGCCGACGGCGATGGTTACGAATCCTACGCGCCGGCGCTGCCGCTGCTGACGCTGGCGTCGGCCGGCAACTAGCGAGCGCGGCAGGACTATTCCGCGGCTGCGCGCGCACCCGATTTCGCCGCCTGATGCAGACGTACAGCATCGCCGAAGGCGCGAAATATCTTTACCGAGATACTGTCCGATTTGACCCAGTATTCGGGATGCCACTGGACGCCGACGGCGAAAGCCCGTGCATCGCGCACCGAAACCGCCTCGACGGTGCCGTCGGCGGCGACCGCTTCGACCTGCAGCTTTGGGCCAAGTCGGCCGATGGCCTGGCGATGCACCGAATTGACCATGATGTCGCCGGCGCCGAAGACCCCGGCCAAGCAGCTGCCGGGTTTTATCGCCACGCTCTGGCGGATGGCGAAGCGTTCGTCCTGATTGTCGCTTGCCGGCGCACGATGATCGAGCGAACCGGCGCGTTCCTGGATTTCGGTGGCCAGCGTGCCACCCAGCGCCACATTCATCTCCTGGATGCCGCGGCAGATGGCGAGCAATGGCACCCCGCGCTCCACCGCCCGGCGGATCAGCGGCAACGTCGTCGCGTCGCGGGCGGAGTCGTAAGGACCATTGGCTTCGCTGGCGTCACCGCCATAGAGCGAGGGATGAACGTTCGATTTGGAACCGGTGACCATGACGCCGTCGACGGCGGAAAGCAGTTCGTCGAAGTCGAGCCGGTCGCCGAAGGACGGTACCAGCAGCGGGAACACGCCTGCACCCGAAAGCGCCGCTTCGAGATATTGCTGTGGCGCGGCATGCCAGGTGTAATTGTCGAACTGGCGGACATCGGTCGATACGGCGACGAGCGGCTGGTGCATTTGGTCCGGATCCCATCGGGTGCAACGAATTATCTGCCTGCAAAATAGGCGATCCGAAGGCGCATTTCCATGGCAAGTTTCGGCGTGTCGCGTAGGCCAGTTAATCGACCTTAGACTATAGTTGCAAGATCTGCCCCAACGCCGTGAATTTCCCCGAAATGCGCCGCTCAAACCGGGCTGCCGTGCTGGACTCGACTCCTTGCCTGTGTATTGTCGGCTCGAAGCCGATCCGGGCGCCGAAGTGTCCCGAATGTCGGTCAGTGGATCCAAAAGGGAGGAACTTCATGGATCGTCGTTCGTTCATCCGCAAGGCCGGCACCGCCGGCGTTGGCGCCGCGGCCGCTGCCGCGACACTTGCCGCGCCGGCCATCGCCCAGTCCAATCCGAAAGTGACCTGGCGGCTGGCGTCGTCCTTCCCGAAGTCGCTCGATACGATCTATGGCGGCGCCGAAGTGTTTTCCAAGATGCTGTCGGAGGCGACCGACGGCAACTTCCAGGTCCAGGTCTTCGCCGCCGGCGAACTCGTTCCCGGCCTGCAGGCCGCCGATGCCACCACTGCCGGCACCGTCGAGGCCTGCCACACCGTGGCATACTATTACTGGGGCAAGGACCCGACCTGGGCGCTGGGAGCGGCGGTTCCGTTTTCGCTCAACGCGCGCGGCATAAACGCCTGGCACTATCATGGCGGCGGCATCGATCTGTTCAACGAGTTCCTGGCGACGCAGGGTCTGTTTGGGCTGCCGGGCGGCAATACCGGCGTGCAGATGGGCGGCTGGTTCCGCAAGGAGATCAAAACGGTCGCCGACCTTTCCGGCCTCAAGATGCGTATCGGTGGTTTTGCCGGCAAAGTGGTGCAAAGGCTCGGCGTGGTTCCTCAGCAGATCGCCGGTGGCGACATTTATCCGGCGCTGGAAAAAGGCACGATCGATGCCGCCGAATGGGTCGGCCCCTATGACGACGAGAAGCTCGGCTTCTACAAGGTTGCGCCCTATTACTACTATCCCGGCTGGTGGGAAGGTGGACCGACTGTCCATCTGATGTTCAACAAGGCGAAGTACGACGAACTTTCGCCGGCTTACAAGTCGCTGGTGCATACTGCCGCTCAAGCGGCCGACGCCAACATGCTGCAGAAATACGACTATCTCAATCCGGCGGCGGTTAAGCGGCTGGTTGCCGGCGGTGCCAAGTTGAGCCCGTTCAGCCAGGAGATCATGGCCGCCTGTTTCGAAAAGGCCAACGAAGTCTATGCCGAGATGGAAGCCTCGAACGCGCCGTTCAAGAAGATCTGGGATTCGATCAAGGCGTTCCGCAAGGAGCATTATCTCTGGGCGCAGGTGGCCGAGTACAACTATGACACCTTCATGATGGTCCAGCAGCGCAATGCCAAGCTCTAGAACATTCTGCGACGCCGAGTGGCTCCACTCGGCGTCGCAGAAATGGGCTAAAACAAAGCGGATGCCCGGTTTTATTTGAATGCATTCCGCTCCAGGAAGACGTGGTTCTTGTCAAAGGACCCTGAGCACGCCCCGTGTTCCTTCCTGTCAGCCTCGGACGCACTGACTTCCACCGGTATTCCCGCCCGGAGCATGGCAATAGAACACTGTCGACTTGATGCGGCCACGCATCAGTTGCTGGACCTCACCCGGTTGTAAGCCGGCGTCGGCATAGGTGGCGGGGTCGCCTTTCCCCGGCTTCATCAGCCCGGCTTTATCAGATTGAGGATGAAGCCATCGATGCGACGCAGAACCGCGAAGCCTGCCGGTGGCAACTGGCCCGATGGATCAGCTCTGAGGCACTGCCAGGACTTTGACCTCACCTGGCGCCGGCGGGTTGGCAATGATCGCCACCGCCTCGTCGAGGCTGACTTGTCGTGATATCAGCCGATCTACTTCGATCGCCCCCGAGGCGATAAGATCGGCGGCCCGGCGATGGGTAAAGGGGTTGAGGAAGGAACCCAGGACCTTCAACTCACGGAACAGCAGATCGAACGGTTCGAACGCCACTTTCATGCCTTGCGGCATCACGCCGACGACGACGACGGTGCCGCCCGCTTTGGCCAGCCGCATCGCCTGCTCAACAGTGTCTTTCACGCCGGCGCATTCGAACACCACGTCGACGCCGCCCGGCATCAAACCCGACCGGCCGACGATCGCATCGGTGACATCGAAGGCGCTGGGATCGAGCGTCGCCGTTGCGCCAAATTGCTCGGCAAGAGCCCGCCGCGAGGCCTGACGGGTCGACAAGATAATGGTCGTCGCACCGGCGAGCTTTGCCAGCTGAACGGTGAGCAGGCCGATCACGCCGCCGCCGAGCACCGCGACCGACGAGCCTGGTTTGATCGCGGCAAGGTCCACGCCATGCAGGCAGCAGCCGAGCGGCTCGCAGAAAGCACCATGCGTAGGCTTCAGATCGCCTGGCAAGACGAAGGCCTGTTTCTGCGGCAGGACAAGATATTCGGCAAAGCCGCCATCGCGATGGATGCCGATGGCGCGTAGATTGCCGCAGAGATTGACCCGGCCGGCCTGACAATGCTCGCATCGGCCACAGGCAATGTTGGGATCGCCGGTGACGCGGTCGCCGACCGAAAAGCCGGATACGGCAGGTCCGACCGCCTCGACGATGCCGGAGAATTCATGCCCGAGCGTCACCGGCGGCGTGCACGGGAATTCACCATGGAAAAGATGCCTGTCGGTGCCGCAGACGCCGCACGCCTCGATGCGCACCAGCAGATCGTTCGGCCCGGCGGTCGGTTTCTCGACCTCGCACACGGCGAGGCTGCCCATTCGCTCCAACCGAACCGCCTTCATGGCTGCCGGGCCTTCCTCAGTTGAAACTCGGTGGTTGCGACAGATCAATTGCCGGCGCCGCCGGTTTCGCGGGCGGCTTTTCGTCGAAGCTCGGCGGCTGCGACAAATCCGGTGTGGAAGGTGAGGCCGGGGCAGTGCCGCCGTTGGCTGGCGGCGTGCCAAGCGGCGACAAGCCGATGCCAGGCGTTTCCGGCACCTGGTAGTTGATGGTGCCAGGATCGACGACAGTGCCTTTGTAGTGCATCACCATCTGCGGGAAGGCGATGGTCAGGCCGATCATGATCACCTGGATGCAGACGAAGGGCACTGCGCCCCAATAGATCTGCCCTGTGGTGACCGGCGCGATCTGCTTGCCGGTGAGTCGGTCGAGATAGGGCACGCGCGCGGCGACCGAGCGCAGATAAAACAGCGCGAAGCCGAAGGGCGGATGCATGAAGGAGGTCTGCATGTTGACGCCCAAAAGCACGCCAAACCAGATCAGGTCGATGCCGAGTTTGTCAGCCGCTGGCGCCAAAAGCGGCACGATGATGAAGGCAAGCTCGAAAAAGTCGAGGAAGAAGGCGAGCACGAAGACGAGGATGTTGACGCCAATCAGGAAACCGACTTCACCGCCCGGCAGCGACGTCAACAGGTGCTCGACCCAGATGTGGCCATTGACGCCGTAGAAGGTCAGCGAGAACACCCGCGCGCCGATCAGGATGAACAGAACGAAGGACGACAGCCTGGTCGTCGACGCCAGCGCCTGCTTGACCACGTCGAGCGACAGCCGCCCCTTCATCGCCGCCATTGCCAGCGCGCCGACGGCGCCCATGGCGCCGCCTTCCGTCGGCGTGGCGATGCCAAGGAAGATCGTGCCCAGCACCAGGAAGATCAGCGCCAGCGGCGGGATCAGCACGATGATCACCTGCTGTGCCAGTCTGGACATCAGGTTGATCTTCAGGCCCTGGTCGACGATCGCGACGACATAGATGAAGATGACGCCGATGGTGGCGCCGAGGATATCGGCGTTGCCGCCATGGTTCGGCGCAAGGTAGCGATACGCCGCATAGGAAACCACCACCGCCGCCAGCAGCGCCGCCAGCAGCGACAGCGCGCCGTGGCCGAGCGTGCGGGCCTCCAGCGGCAGGGCCGGCATCGACTTCGGCCGGAAGATCGACATGAGCAGGATGTAGAGCATGTAGATGCCGGTCAAAATGAGCCCGGGGATCAGCGCTCCCTTATACATATCGCCGACCGAGCGGCCGAGCTGGTCGGCCAGGACGATCAGCACCAGTGACGGCGGGATGATCTGGGCGAGCGTCCCGGACGCGGCAATGACGCCGGATGCCAGCCGCCGGTCGTAGCCGTAGCGCAGCATGATCGGCAGCGAAATCAGACCCATGGCAATGACGGAGGCCGCCACCACGCCGGTCGTCGCGGCGAGCAGCGCGCCGACGAAAATCACGGCATAGGCGAGGCCACCACGGACAGGTCCGAACAACTGGCCGATCGTGTCGAGCAGGTCTTCGGCCATGCCGGATCGTTCGAGCACGATGCCCATGAAGGTGAAGAACGGGATCGCCAGCAGCGTATCGTTCGACATCACCCGGCTGCCATAGAAATTATCCGGCAACGCGTGCAGCAACGGCCAGGCGAGATTGATCGAGCCGCCCGAATAGGGCGACAGAAGCACGCCGATGAAGAAGAACATCAGGCCGTTGGCGGCGAGCGAGAAGGCGACGGGGTAGCCGATCAGCAGGAAGACGACCAGCGAGGCGAACATGATCGGCGCCATGTTCTGGGCGATGAACTCGATCACGAGCGCACCTCTTCGACGAGCGCCTTGGCTTCGAGTTCGGCCTGCTCATGCACCGATATGAACGGAGTGGGATCGTCCATCTGACCGCGCATGATGGCGATTTTCTTGATGATTTCGGAAATGCCCTGCAGCGCGAGCAGAAAAAAGCCGACCAGCAGGATCGCCTTCGCCGGCCAGATGATCAGCCCGCCGGAATTGTTCGACATCTCCCCGCTGCGATACGACAGCGACACATAGGGAACGAAATAGACCACCATCAACGTCACGAACGGCATCAGGAAGAAGACGTGACCGAAAAGGTCGATCCAGTGCTGCACGCGGCGCGAGAACATGCCGTAGACGATATCGATGCGGATATGGTCGTTCTGCTTCAGCGTGTAGGCGGCGGCCAGCATGAAGGCGGCGCCGAACAGATACCATTGCAATTCCAGCCAGGCGTTCGAGGACATGTCGAACACCTTGCGGATGACGGCGTTGGCGGCGCTTACCAGGATCGCCAGCAGGATCAGCCACGAAACCCATTTGCCGATGAATTCGTTCAAACGGTCAATGGTTCTGGAAAGAGCGAGAAGCCCTGCCATGCATTCCTCCCTTGTGTCAGAGCGCGGCGGTTCCCTGTCCGTCGCGTCGCTGTGGACCAACGGTATGCAGTGCGTGGTCCGGCGGGTCAACACGGGACAGCCCGCATAAACACAGTTGTGAGATGACGGGCGGCAAAATGCTGCCGCATCCTTTGCATGTCCAAGGACATGCGGCGCTTTCACCCAAGCAAAGTCGGGTGCGGCTCAGGCGATCTTCTGTTGGTCGCGGCCGGCGCCGATCAGCACAAGCATGGCGACGAGGAACAGGTACATCCAGCCGTCCCGCCATTCGAGCGGAAAATAGCCGGCCCATAGCGATTCGGCCATGCCGAAAGCGGCGGCGCCCAGTGCCGCCCGCAAAGGCGAAAGATAGCCGCCCACTGCGGTCACGAACAGGATTTTCAACCCGTAGACCAACCCTGTGCCGAAGCTGATGTTGCCGTAGTAGAAGGCGGCGAGCACGCCAGCCAGTGCCGCGCAAAGGCCGCCGAAAAGCACCGCACGCCGAAACACCGCACGGACATCGACGCCGCACATCGCAGCCGCCTTGGGATCGTCGGATACGGCGCGCCAGCTCCGGCCGAAGCTCGAATATGCGAAGCCCCAAGCAGCCAGCGCTATGGCCGCCAGTACGGCGGCGCAATCGAGCAATTGGATCAGCGTCAACGTCGCCTTGAAGCTGGCATTCTGCGCGAAGACGATGGTCTGGGCCAGCATTGGCGGCAACCATAGGTCATGGGTATCGGCGGCGATGCGGCTGGCTTCCGACAAGACCAGCAATATGCCGAGCGTCGTCACCACGATGGCGTTGGGCGAGCGGTCGGCCAGCGGTTCGAAGATACTTCGCGACAGGACATGGCTGAGCAGCGCCGCATAAAGGAATGCCGCAGCTACGCCGAGCGCGACCGATGCAAACAGCGTCAGCCACAGCGCCTGATAGCCGAACGCCGCGGTGAGGATCATCGTATGCCCGCAAAAGGCGAACAGCGCGCCATAGGCAAGATTGGTACGGTGCAGGATGCCGTTGGTCAGCACGTAGCCGAAGGCAAGCAATGCGTAGAGCGCGCCCGAATGCAGCCCGTTCAGAACCTGCTGGAAGAAATAGAGCATGCAAGACCCTCTATGCATGCCCCGCAATCGGGGCAGAGGTTTGGGACGAACGATATTCTCAGTACGGCGATCGCCTCAGTGACGAGCGTTGCACCCGGAATCTAACTTGTCAAACGCGAGTTATCAGTTAGATTCGCCATATGACAGTATCCTGGACTCCGCACCGCTTTACCGGTGGCATGCTGGCGCTCGATACGGCGAACACCGTCGTTTTGCGGAACGATCCGGAGAAAACTTTCGACCGTTTCGACGATCCGGCCGAGATCGCCCGCTTTGCCGAAGCGGCGAGTGCCTTTCGCGCCGCCGAGCGCGGCGGCAGGCGGCTCGTAGCGCCGGCGCCTGAAAAGATCGCACCGGTGGTGCTGTCGATTCGCGAGACGACCGATCGGCTGTTTCGCGGCGCGGTATCGAAAGGTGCGATCGACACCGCCGATATGCCTGAATTCCTGGAAGCCTGCGCCGATGGCCTCGCCCATGGCCACACCGAAATCGGCACGCCTGGAAAACCGTTCGGTGATCCGGCAACGCCGATCGCCTTCGAGGCGGCGCTCGCGGTCTCGGCGCTGTCGCTGCTGCGTAGCGACACCATCGCCAGGCTGCGGATATGTCCGAACTGCAGCTGGCTGTTTGTCGACAAAAGCCGCAATTCCAGCCGCCTCTGGTGCGACATGGCGGTGTGCGGCAACCGCCAGAAGGCAAACCGACACTATCGCCGCCGGACCGCGGCCAGGGAGGTCACCAATGTCTAGAAGATTCTCACGCGCGATGATTGTCGTCGCGGCGTTGTTCGCGGCGGCCGCGCTCGGCGCCTGCCGTGATTCCGGCAAGGACCAGCTGTTCGCCATTTCCGGGAAGCTGTTCGAGTTCAACTACCGGCTGGGTATCGCCACCTATGTCATCACCCTCAATCCGCTGCGGCCGGTGGGTGAGGGGCAGGTCGCTGTGGTCTCCTTCCAGAACCCGGCCGGTGGTGATCCGATCATCGTCACCCAGAAAATATGGCCGAAGCTGCCGCATGTGACGCTCACCAGCCCGCCGCTTACCTGCGTTGTCAAGAACAAGCCCTATGCGGTGTCGATCCGCATCGAGGATTCCAGCGGCAAGTTGCTGCAGAGTTTCGCGACCACTCTGACGTCCTCGCTCGACCAGTCGGTCCTGCCCGACCGGCCTCTGGTGGTCGGGCCAGTCTACGAGCTCAACAAGGACTTGGCCGGCCATGTCGACGGCAAGCTGCCCGGTGAACCGAAGCCCAGTTGCCCAAAGGCTGCATGATGCATCACCAGCGGCACCGATCGCCGCCGGAATTTTTCATGCTCGGCCATCCTCCCCGACAGGCGTTTCGTGGCGCCACACGGCCGCGCACGGATCGTTTGTTGCGGACCGCCTGGCACCTTCGATTTTGTTTGACCTCCCCGGCAAGGGAAGAAAGACTGTGGGCACTCGACTCCGACGTTGGCCGCGCACCTCCAGGCGCGGCCTCCGCACAGGAAATGCCTGATGACGCTGCACAATGTCGCGCTCGACGACAAGTTCGACCTGGCAAAGGAGCGCATCTTCCTGTCGGGTGCCCAGGCAGTCATCCGCATGCTTCTGATGCAGCGCGAGCGCGACCGCCGGGCTGGCCTGAACACCGCCGGTTTCGTCTCCGGCTATCGCGGCTCGCCGCTCGGCGGCCTCGACATGCAGCTGTGGAAGGCCAGGAACCAGCTCGCGCAGTCGGACATCGTCTTCCAGCCCGGTCTCAACGAGGAGCTCGCCGCCACCGCCTGCTGGGGCTCGCAGCAGGCCGAATTGCTGGGCGAGGGTACCCATGACGGCGTTTTTTCGGTCTGGTACGGCAAGGGTCCGGGCGTCGACCGCTCCGGCGACGTGTTCCGCCACGCCAATCTCGCCGGGTCGTCGAAACATGGCGGCGTGCTGGCTCTGATGGGTGACGACCACATGGCCGAATCCTCGACCAACGCGCATGCCACCGAGTTCCTGTTCGTCGACACCATGGTGCCGATCCTTAATCCGGCCGGCGTCCAGGAGATCATCGACTACGGCCTCTACGGCTTTGCCATGTCGCGTTTTGCCGGCACCTGGGCGGCGATCAAATGCGTCAAGGACAACATCGAATCGACAGCCTCGGTCGATGCCGCGCTCGACCGGCTAGATATCGTCATCCCGGACTTCGACATGCCGCCCGGCGGCCTCAACATCCGTAACGAGATCGACATGCTCGGCCAGGAGGAGCGGTTGCATGAATACAAGCGCGCCGCCGCTTCAGCGTTCATCCACGCCAATGGGCTGAATCGGATCGTCTATTCGGGCGGCACCAGCGCCAAGCTTGGCATCGTCACCATCGGCAAGAGTTATCTCGATGTTCGCCAGGCGCTGGAGGATATCGGCGTCGACGAAGCGGCCGCCAGTCGTATCGGTATCAGGCTGTTCAAGGTCGGCTGCCCGTGGCCGCTCGACCTGCAACACATCGCCGACTTTGCTCGCGGCCTCGATACCATCGTCGTCGTCGAGGAGAAACGCTCGCTGATCGAGGTGCAACTGCGCGAGAACCTTTACGGCACCGCGACGCAGCCGGTCATCGTCGGCAAGAAGGACGAGCGCGGCGACTGGCTGTTCCCGGCCAAGGGCGCGCTCGACCCCAACGATATTGCCATCGCGCTCGGCGAGAGGATTTTGCGAACGATCGGCCCGTCGGAAGAAATCGCCGCGCGGGTGGCGAAGTTGCGCCAGTTCCAGGCGATGCTGGCCGACACGTCAGACATCGCCTCGCGCACGCCCTTCTTCTGCTCCGGCTGCCCACACAATTCCTCGACCAAGGTGCCGGACGGCTCGCTCGCCGCCGCCGGAATCGGCTGTCATTTCATGGCGCTGTGGATGGACCGTAACACCGTCGGCTTCACCGCCATGGGCGGCGAGGGCGCGCAGTGGGTCGGCCAGGCGCCGTTCTCGAAGCGCGAGCACATCTTCCAGAATCTGGGCGATGGCACTTACAACCACTCGGGTGTGCTGGCGATCCGCTTCGCGCTGTCGACCGACGCCAACATCACCTACAAGATCCTCTACAATGACGCCGTCGCGATGACCGGCGGGCAGCCGCACGAGGGCGGCCTGACGGTGGACATGATCGCAAGGCAGGTGCGCGCCGAGGGCGTGGAGCGCATCGCCATCGTCACCGACGAGCCGGACAAATATACCGGCAAGGTGGAATTTCCCGCCGGCGCCACCATCCATCACCGCGACGACCTCGATCTCGTCCAGCGCGAGTTGCGTTCGGTCAAAGGCGTCTCGGTGCTGCTCTACGACCAGACCTGCGCCGCCGAGAAGCGTCGCCGCCGCAAGCGTGGCACCTTCCCCGATCCCGACAAGCGTATCTTCATCAACGAGCTGGTCTGCGAAGGCTGCGGCGATTGCGGCGTGCAGTCGAATTGCGTCTCGATCCAGCCGGTCGAGACCGAATTCGGCCGCAAGCGCAAGATCGACCAGTCGAGCTGCAACAAGGACTTCTCTTGCGTTAACGGTTTCTGCCCCTCCTTCGTCACCGTTCACGGCGCCAAAATCAGGAAAGCCGAAGGCATAGCCGGCGCGGCCGACCCGCTCGCGGGGGTGCCGGCGCCGGCGCAATTTACGCTCGGTGAACAAGGCTGGGCGGCGATCATCGACGGTGTCGGCGGCACCGGCGTCGTCACAATAGGCGCGGTGCTCGGCATGGCCGCGCACCTGGAAGGCAAGGGCTGCGGCATGATCGACATGGCCGGCCTCGCCCAGAAGGGCGGCTCGGTGTTCACCCATGTCCGCATCGCCCGCACGCCGGATGACATCCACGCCATTCGGGTATCGGCCGGCAAGGCCGATCTCGTGCTCGGCTGCGATCTCGTCGTTTCGGGTGCCAAGAAGGTGTTGGCCGCGGTGCGCGAAGGCCATACCATCTTCCTCGCCAACACTGCCGAGATCATGCCGGGCGAGTTCGCCCGTTCGGCCGATTTCTCGCTGCCCATCGAGCGGCTGAAGAAAGCGATAAGAACGGCCGCGGGCGACGACAGGACGCATTTCTTCGACGCCACCCGCACCGCCACCGCGCTGTTCGGCAGCTCGCTTGGCGCCAACATGTTCATGCTCGGCTTCGCCTTCCAGCACGGCGGCTTGCCGCTGTCGGCGGAGGCGGTCGAGAAGGCGATCGAGCTCAACGGCGAGGCGATAGCGATGAATATCGCGGCATTTCGCTGGGGCCGCCGCGCCGCCCACCAGCCGGATTTCGTGCGCAGCCTTCTTGCCCAGCCGGGCAAGGCCACGCAGCATGCCGCCATTGCCGAGACGCTGGACGATATAATTACTCGCCGCGTCGCCTTCCTGACCGTCTATCAGAACGCCGCCTATGGCAAGCGCTATGCCGACAGACTGGCGGCGCTGCGCAAGGCCGAAACCAATGCTGTGCCCGGTTCGACCGTGGTGACCGAGGCTGCCGCAAAGAACCTGTTCAAGCTGATGGCGATCAAGGACGAATACGAGGTGGCGCGGCTTTATACGGACGGCTCCTTTGCCGCAGAGCTCGCAAAGCAGTTCCAGAGCTACGGCAAGCTTGAATTCCATCTCGCACCGCCGATCATGGGCAGGCGCGGCAGTGACGGGAAGCCGAGGAAGTCGAGCTTTGGCCCGTGGATGATGAACGGGTTCTGCCTGCTGGCGGCGATGAAGGGGCTGCGCGGTACCGCTTTCGACCTGTTCGGCTACAGCGCCGAGAGGCGTATGGAGCGGCAGCTTCTTGCCCTCTATGAAGCCGACCTGGAGCTTGTCGCCGGCGCGCTGGCGCCGGGCAAGATCGAGGCCGCCGCCGCGCTTGTCTCGGTGCCGGCGCTCATCCGCGGCTTTGGCCACGTCAAGCAGGCCAGTGCCGAAAAAGCCGCCGGCGAACGCCAGCGTCTGCTCGACCGCCTCTCGACGGCGCCACTGCGGCCGCAACTTCAAGCCGCCGAATAATTCAGCGCTGTGATACGCCTTGTTTACCTGAACTGTAGTTTCCCTGCTTCCGCTTCGTCACCAATGAATGCCAATAGAGCCCGAACCGCTGCTCTAAACCTTTCTTAAGGCCAATGTGACACTGCTGGGTTCCCTAGGGTTGGGATCCAGGCGTGAATCTGAGACGAAAAAACGAGATTCCGGTCGACGTTTACATTCCGTTCGTGGAAACGCTGTTTCGCGACGGGTTCACGCTGTCGATCGGCCTTGTTGCGCAGACACTCCTCGTCATTCTGGTCTATTGGAAGACCATGGACTTGGCGTATCTTCTAGTTGCCGCTGGGCTCATCATTGTCGGTACTCTGCGCCTTCGCAACATCCGAAAATACGGGCGACTTCCTTCCCCGACGACGTGGGAAGAAGCCCATGATCGCGAAAACGATTACATAATTTTCGGTTCGATGCATGGTTTCATGCTTGGCGCGTTCTGTTTCGTCAGTATCTATCTGGCAAATGACAGCCACGACAACTATGCCGAAATAGCCTCTGTCTGCGTCACTCTGGCATCGGTCACGTCGATTGCCGGCCGCAATTATGGGTCGCCGCGCATGGTCATGATATTTATCATAACCACCACATGGCCCATATCGCTTGGCTTTATCCTGCGCGGCGATATCTACCACATCATCCTCGGTCTGATGTCGGCCCCTTTTCTGTTTGCGATCAAGCGGTTCGCCGACATCGTCCGCGAAGTCCTGTTTACCGCCCTGTCGGAGGAAAAGAAGGCGAACCGCATCGCGCAGCGTTTCAACCGCGCGCTCAACACCATGTCGCATGGCCTTGTCATGCTTGGTCCCGACGGCCGGGTGGCGGTGGCCAATGCCGAAGCCGCGCACCTGATGTCGCTCAAATCGGCCGATGCGCTGCTAGGCCGCTCGATCCACGGTCTGCTGATGCGCGGCGCTGCAGGCGGCATGCTGGCGCCGAAAGATTGCCGTTACATCGAAGCCCAGCTGACGCGTGCGTTGCGCGAGGGCCGCGACCGCAAGGTCCTGGTCTCGCTCACTAACGGCCAGCACTATGAATTTTCGGCGCGCGAAGGCAGCCAGGAACTGGGCGTCGTCACTTTCGAGGATGTGACCGCCCGGGTCGAGGCGGAAGACAAGATCCGCTTCATGGCGCGCTACGACAGTCTCACCGGCCTGCCCAACCGCGCCTACTTCCACGAGTTGGTGGTGGAAGCCATGGCCTCAGGGGATCCCGAGCGTCTCTGCGGGCTGGTGGTGCTCGATCTCGATGATTTCAAGAGCGTCAACGACACGCTCGGCCATCCGGTCGGCGACGGATTGATCTACGCCGTTGCCGAGCGGCTGGCGGCAGTCGCTGGGCCAGGCATCACCGTCAGCCGCTTCGGCGGCGACGAGTTCATGATCTTCTTCGAGCGCATCGAGGATGAAAGCCACCTGACCGGCCAGGTTGATGAGATCTTTGTCAATCTACAGGGCGAGGTCGATGTCGCCGGCCACGGATTACGCATCCAGGCCAGCGGCGGCGCGGTGCTGTCGCGGGTCAAGGATACCGACGTTGACGCCATGATCGTCAAAGCCGACCTTGCACTCTACAAGGCCAAGGAGCTTGGCAAGAACGGTTGGCGGCTGTTCGAGGCCTCCATGGATGCTGCCTTCCGCAGCCGTCAGCTGATGAAGGCGGACCTGCGCAGCGCCGTGGAAAACAACGAATTGCGGGTGGTCTATCAGCCGATCGTGGCGATGAGCACGATGCGTATCGCCAGTTGCGAAGCGCTGTGCCGCTGGGATCATCCCGATCTCGGGCCGATTTCCCCCGGTATCTTTATTCCGCTGGCGGAGGAAATGGGGATTATTTCCGACATCAGCACCTTCGTCCTGCATGCGGCCTGCACGGAATGCGCCAAATGGCCGGCCCAGACCAGCGTGTCGGTCAATCTCTCGGCCAAGGATTTCCGCAACCGTGATGTCATCCAGAAGGTTCGCGACGCGCTGGCTAAATCCGGTCTCTCCGCCGGACGTCTGGAGATCGAAGTCACCGAGACGGCGCTGCTCGACGACAAGTCGCTGACACGCCAATATATCGAGGAGTTGAAGCGGCTCGGCGTGCGCATTGCGCTCGACGATTTCGGTACCGGGTATTCGAGCCTCAGCTATCTCCACAAACTGCCGCTCGACAAAATCAAGATCGACCGCTCGTTCCTGATGGATGTCACTCAGAACAGCCGGTCGCTCGAATTGCTCAAGGGCATCGTCAACCTTTCACGGCCGCTGGGACTTTCGGTTACCGTCGAAGGTGTCGAGACCTTCGAACAGCTCAAGATCCTGGCATTGCAGGTCAAGCCGGACCTGGTCCAGGGCTTTCTGTTCGGGTCGGCACTCAGCGCGTCCGGCATCGAGACGATGTCGAGCACCGTCTGGCCCTTCGCCAAGGACATCCAGACGGCAAGGAAGGCGCCGCGGCGCTGACTTCGCGCTGAAAAACCACGTATTTTAGTATAATTTTATTAATTATTAACCTTAACGAGCGGTAAACGAGCTCCTACTTATTTTCATCTTTACATCTCATGACCCGTCCGTAGTGTCGGCTGGTGGCGGTAATCGCGGGGAATAGAGTTCATGTGTGCCCAGTTGAGTTCGCTCGGCCATGCGGCGGGCGCTGGTGGGAAAGATGCGTCCGAGACCATGTCCAGCTTCGCGCAACATGTTTATGCGCTGCTTGACCGGACGGAGTACCGACGCTGTGAAAGCGGCGAGGACTTCGAAAGCATTTACAGGCTGCGCTACAATTCCTATCGGATGAACGATCTGGTGCCCGAGAATGCGTCCCGTCAGGTCCATGACGAGTTTGACGAACTGCCCAATTGCCATACGTTCGGAATCTACATCGAGGGGCGGCTGGTCAGCACAATGCGCCTGCATAACGTGTCTGCTGATAACGCCACATCACCAGCGCTCAGCGTCTACAAGGACTTGTTGATGCCGCGTCTGGCGGCCGGCGAAGTCTTTATCGACCCGAGCCGTTTTGCCGTGGACGCCGAATGGTCACGGCTTTACCCGCAGATCCCGTATGTGACGCTGCGCCTTGCGGGCATGGCTTGCTTCCATTTCGGCGCGCCTTATTGCATATCCATGATCCGCGAGGACCATGCGGCTTTCTACAAGCGCATCTATCGGGCGCGACCGATTGGCGATGCGCGGCCCTATGCCGGCGTGATCAACTGTTTCGCGCTGCTTTATCAAGCCGATGTCCTGGCGATCAAGAATGAAACCTACGCTCGCTTTCCGTTCTTCCGTTCGACGCCAATGGAGCAGCGCATGTTGTTCGATACGCCCGGTGCCGGCGAACTCGCCCCGCTGACCATCCTGCCCACCGCCAAGTATTTTCGCGAAGCCGCCTGAACGAGCCCATGGAGCCTTCCGGTCGCTTCGGCGTTCTGGGCAAGGGTGCTGGTGGTAGGTCGGCATGGCCGGCATCCGCCAAGCATCGCTTCGATAGCGATCCGATCAAAGGAACCGATATGACCATTTCCACGCTCGCCCTTACCCCGCTTATCTCGCTGATTGCAGGCGTGCTGATCCTGGTGATGCCGCGGCTGCTCAATTATATCGTCGCCCTTTATCTGATCGTTGTCGGCCTGCTCGGTCTGTTCCCGCATCTCGCCGGCTAACGACATAGGCAATAGCGGACCTGCCATCCATTGTGATTGGTATCGCCGCGCTTCGCGCAGCGATTTCAAGTTTTGCTTGAGATTGTTGGCTGCGGCGATGCGGCAATAGCGCCATTGCCCTTAACGCGGCTTTTCGCTATGTGCCTGAAAGATGTCTTCGAAGGGGTATTCCAATGGCTGAACACACGCCGACCGGTCCTGTCGAACTAGGCGCGAAGATGGACTATGCCGAGCACGACCGCACCTATGCCGGCTTTGTGATGCTGGCCAAATATGGGTCGCTATTTTGCGCCGCCGTGCTTCTTGCCATGGCGTTCGGCTTCTTTGTGGGCGGCTTCTTCTCGGGGACTATCCTATTCGTGCTGATCCTGGCCATCGGCGCCTTTATTCTCCGATAACTCCTCCAACCTTTGTCGAAGGCGCCGCCGGGGTCGGTCGATGTCTTGCGGTAACAGGGTTCCGGCCGAAAGGATCATGCGGTGGGACAGACGGTTTTCATCCCTCGTGAGCTCGACGCAAACGAGCCGCGCGTCGGGGCCTCCCCCGATACGGTGAAGCGGCTGGCAGCGCTGGGTTTCGACGTAATCGTGGAAACCGGCGCCGGCACGGCGTCGCGCGTTCCCGACGAGGAGTTTGCCAAGGCGGGCGCCGCGATCGGCAAGGCCGGCGATGCAGCCAGGGCCGATGTGGTGCTGAAGGTGCGCCGCCCCACGGACGCCGAGCTGAAGGGCTACAAGTCCGGCGCCGCTGTCATTGCGATCATGGATCCCTACGGCAACGACGCTGCCGTCGCAGCCCTTGCCAGGGCCGGTGTTACTGCCTTCTCCATGGAGTTCATGCCGCGCATCACCCGGGCGCAATCGATGGACGTTCTATCCAGCCAGGCCAACCTCGCCGGCTACCAGGCGGTGATTGATGCGGCTGCCGAATATGACCGGGCGTTGCCGATGATGATGACGGCGGCGGGCACGGTGCCGGCTGCGAAGGCGTTCGTCATGGGCGTCGGGGTCGCCGGTCTGCAGGCCATCGCCACCGCGCGCCGCCTCGGCGCCGTGGTCACCGCCACCGACGTGCGCCCGGCCGCCAAGGAGCAGGTCGCCTCGCTCGGCGCAAAATTCCTGGCCATCGAGGACGAGGAGTTCAAGGCGGCCGAGACGGCCGGCGGCTACGCCAAGGAAATGTCGAAGGGGTACCAGGCCAAGCAGGCGGCGCTGACTGCCGAGCACATCGCCAAGCAGGACATCGTCATCACCACGGCGCTGATCCCCGGCCGTCCGGCGCCGAAGCTGGTCTCGGCGGCAATGGTCGCCTCGATGAAGCCGGGCTCGGTGATCGTCGACCTTGCGGTCGAGCGCGGCGGCAATGTCGAGGGCGCCGAAGCCGGCAAGGTGGTGACCACGGCCAACGGAGTAAAGATCGTCGGCCATCTCAACGTTCCCGGTCGCGTCGCCGCCTCCGCTTCGCTTCTCTATGCCAGGAACCTCTATGCCTTCCTCGAGACGCTGGTCGACAAGGCGGCGAAGACGCTTGCCATCAACCACGACGACGAACTGGTCAAGGCGACGATGCTGACCGATGCTGGCAAGATCGTGCATCCGGCTTTCGCAAAGGCTGAGCAGGAGCCGCCAAAGGGCCAATATGTCGAACCACCGGCCATTCCGGCCAGGACGATGGTTGCCGAGGCTTCGGCGAAGCCGGCTGCGAAGAAAACGGCGGCTTCGAGGAAGCCCAAGACCACCGGAGGGATCGCGTGATGGATCAGACTCTGCAGAAAGCCCTCGACCAGCTCGACCAAGCGACAGCTGCCGTGCGGCTTGCGGTGCAGAACCTGGCGGCCGCGCCCGGGACCGAGGCGGCGGGTGACGCCGCTCACGCGCTGTCCGGCGGTGCCATCGATCCGTTCGTCTTTCGCTTCGCCATCTTTGTCCTGGCGATCTTCGTCGGCTACTACGTCGTGTGGTCCGTCACGCCGGCACTGCACACGCCGCTGATGGCGGTCACCAACGCCATTTCCTCCGTCATCGTCGTCGGCGCGCTGCTGGCCGTCGGCATCTCGGCCTCAGGGCTTGCCACCGGCTTCGGCTTCGTTGCGCTGATGCTGGTATCGGTCAACATCTTCGGCGGCTTTCTCGTCACCCAGCGCATGCTGGCCATGTACAAGAAGAAGGAAAAGTAGGCCGCTATGAACGCCAACTTCGCCTCCTTTCTCTATCTGGTCTCCGGCATCCTGTTCATCCTGGCATTGCGCGGCCTGTCGCATCCGACCACCAGCCGCCAGGGCAACATGTACGGCATGATCGGCATGGGCATCGCCATCGCCACGACGCTGGCGCTGGCGACCCCTTCGGCCGGGCGCTTCGGCCTCATAGTGCTCGGGCTGCTGGTAGGCGGCTCGGCCGGTGCGGTCACGGCACGGCGTATTGCCATGACCTCGATGCCGCAGCTGGTCGCCGCCTTCCACTCGCTGGTCGGTCTTGCCGCGATCATGGTGGCGGCGGCCGCCATCTATGCACCGGAAAGCTTCGGCATCGGCACCGTCGCCGATATTCATGCCCAGGCACTGATCGAGATGAGCCTCGGCGTTGCCATAGGTGCCATCACCTTCACCGGCTCGGTCATCGCCTTTTTGAAGCTCGACGGCCGCATGTCGGGCAAGCCGATCATGATCGGTGGCCGCCACTTCATCAACGCGGCCCTGGGCATTGCGCTGATCGTGCTGATCGTGCTGCTCGTCACCGCCGAGTCCAAGGTGGTGTTCTGGCTGATCGTTGCCGCCTCGCTGGTGCTGGGTGTGCTTCTCATCATCCCGATCGGTGGCGCCGATATGCCGGTGGTCGTGTCGATGCTGAATTCCTATTCCGGCTGGGCCGCCGCCGCACTCGGTTTCACGCTCGGCAATCTGGCGCTGATCATCACCGGCGCGCTGGTCGGCTCGTCGGGCGCCATCCTGTCTTACATCATGTGCAAAGGCATGAACCGGAGCTTCATCTCGGTCATCCTCGGCGGCTTCGGCGGCGAGACATCAGCCATTGCCAACGACGGCATCGAGCGCACGGTCAAGCAGGGCTCGGCCGAGGATGCCGCCTATCTGATGATGAATGCGCAAAAGGTCATCATCGTGCCGGGCTACGGCATGGCCGTCGCCCAGGCGCAGCACGCGCTGCGCGAGATGGCCGACAAGCTCAAGGCCAACGGCGTCGACGTCAAATACGCCATCCACCCGGTTGCCGGCCGCATGCCCGGCCACATGAACGTGCTCTTGGCCGAAGCCAACGTGCCTTATGACGAAGTGTTCGAGCTGGAGGACGTCAACTCTGAGTTCGCGCAGGCCGACGTCGCCTATGTCATCGGGGCCAATGACGTCACCAATCCCTCGGCTCGTGACGACAAGTCCTCACCTATCTACGGCATGCCAATCCTCGACGTCGACAAGGCGCGCACCTGCCTGTTCGTCAAGCGCTCGCTCGGCTCCGGCTATGCCGGCATCGACAACACGCTGTTCTACAAGGACGGCACCATGATGCTGCTCGGCGACGCCAAGAAGATGACCGAGGAGATCGTCAAAGCGATGGATCACTGAAACGGCGTCGCTGCCAACTCACTGCCGATCGTCGAATACAGCCCGGCTCCGCGCCGGGCTCTTTCTTGGCTGTTACCGGTTCTGAAGCTACGATGCCGACCCGTCGTCTTGCTAACGGCGTCATCGTGGAGGTGCTGGTGCCCGACCCTGGTTCTACTGCATCGCCGGCTGCCGATCTGACCGCAGCAGAGAAGGCGCCACGCAAGCGCAGCCAGGCGGTAGTGGTCGTGCACGGCATGGGCGAGCAGCGGCCCATGGACACGTTGAGGGAGTTTGTCCAGGCCGTATGGAGCCACGATCCGGCCCGTGCACCGTTCTATGCCCATGTCCCCGATCCGGCCGACCCGATGGGTGCGAAGATCAACCAGAGCTGGATCACGCCCGACAGCCGGACCAATTCGCACGAACTCCGCCGGATCACCACGCCCTATGATGTCGATGGCCGCCGCACCGATTTCTATGAGCTTTACTGGGCCGACATCACCCAGGGCACGACCCGAAGCCGCCTTGCTGCCTGGGTGACGACCCTGCTCTGGCGCAAGCCGGCCGATATTCCGCGCGATGTGCTCAAACTCTATGTCGTCACGCTTTTGGCCACCATCGTCGTCCTCGGCGCGGCGCTGGCGCTCGCAACGTCGACCTGGCAAGGCTACATCTCCTGGACGACCGGTGTGCTTGTCACGGTTCTGGCGTCGTTCGTCATCTGGTCGGTGGACCAGTTTGGCTTGCCTTATTTCGGCGACGTCGCCGCCTATGTGCGGGCCGAAGCGGCAACGGTCGAGAAGCGGGCGCTGGTCCGCGAGCGTGGCCTCAAGCTGCTGAAGCGTCTCATGATGGACGATGCCTATGACCGCATCGTGCTGGTCTCGCACAGCCTCGGGTCGATCATCGCCTATGATCTGTTGCAGATATTGTGGGCCGATTTCAGGCCTAGAAAGTTGGAAGCCATTCGCGACAAAGCGAGGCTGAAGGCGATCCACGCCGTCGACAAGGCGACGCTGGCCGCCGATGCCTCCGCTTGGCCCGACAGCCTCGATGACCTCCCCGCATTCCGGCGCAGCCAATGGGAGCTCTACCGGCAGCTTCGCGTCGGCGACGCCGATCATCCGCTGCCGTGGAAGATCAGCGATTTCGTCACGCTCGGCAGTCCGCTGACCCACAGCGAGTTTCTAGTGACCTACAACCTCGCCGAACTCAGGCGCGGCATCGCCGAGCGCCTGTTTTCGGCATGCCCGCCGATCGCCGACAGGGCGGCGGGCGGGACCATGCTCTACCAGGAAGGGCGCAGCCATTCCGGCAAGCCGCAGCGGGCGGTGCATCATGGCGCGGTGTTTGCCGCGACGCGCTGGACCAATATTTTCGACAGGGGCAATGGCTGGCTGACCGGCGACCCGATTTCAGGGCGGATGACGGAAAATTTTGGTCCCGGCGTGGAAAACATCCAGGTCGAGCTGCGCGGCTCGGGCGGCCGCGTCTTCACGCACAGGCTCTACTGGTCGCTGACGGCGAGCGGCGTCGAGGTCAACGCGCCGGCCGGCGTACAGCCGCGCTCGCACCTTGCCGTGCTGCGCGATGCGGTCGATCTCGGCCGCAAACTGGAAGCTGAGCTGTAGGCGGCGAGCAGCGCACGACAATGCCGCGGCGGCAGTTCAAAGCAAGGTCCCCTTCGGGCGTAATCTTCCCGAAGCGGACCGAGTTCACTTAGTCACCGATCAACGATTGGTCAGGAAAATCGCTTCCTCGTCGTCGCGCTGCCTGCCGCCAAGTGCTGCAGCCGCGCTGGCAATGAAGGCCCC
>NZ_JAMYRO010000033.1:0-66347 GCF_040321495.1 Mesorhizobium sp. M0408
CCGGAAGCGGCTCGTGCTGCGGCTCAGCGTGGTGGAACACCTGTCCAAGATCGCGCGCGTCGAACGTTTGGCCGCAGACTGGGCAGTAGACCAAGTGCTTCGACTCGTCCTCTACCGGCCCGTCATGCGGCCTGCCCTCATAGCCCGTCGCGATGTTGTCGGTTCTAATCCGGGGCAACGACAAGTGCCTTTCGTCGGTTTGGCGGCCTATATTTCTCCACCAACCGGACCTTGTCACGGTCGACCGTGACCAGCGGCCCGAGGTCGATCGTCACGGTGTCCTCGTCGATGCGCGTGACCTCGCCTTTGAGGTTGATTTGCTGGCCTCGGTTCACCTTGCTGTGGTCGATGATGGAATGTGGGAAGTCGTAGCCTGGGATCGACACGCTTACGCGGTCCTCTGTTATCCGCCTTCGAACCCTGGCCGTAATGGCCACCTGGTCACCAATGTCTATTCCCCGAGCCATGCCACGGATTCTGGTGCGGGCAGCGTCTTCTTCAAGAGGCTTCTAATATACGTCCGCCACTTTAAGGCTGGCCTACGACCAGAGTGACAAAAGTTGAGCCTCTTGGGGGAACACTCTTTCTATCTGCCTGTTGGATTTGCCAGCGCATCCCCCGCATTCAGACAGGAGAAAGAAGATGAAACGCATCCTTTTGGCTTCGGCCGTGCTGGCGCTGTCGGCCGGGCTTTCCTTTGCCCAGACGACCAGCGGAACTTCGAGCGGAACCTCGACCACGACAACCATGCCCAGCACGACGGATCAGGGCACCGGCACGACGAGCAGCGGCACCAACATGTCCGGCGATCAAGGCACCGACACGACCACGACCACCAGCGGCACCACAAATCCGAACTCGGCCAGAGACTGCGCGCCCGGCCAGCAGACTGGCAGCGCTCAGCAGGCGGCGCCTGGTCAGCAGGACACGACAGCCAATACCGCCGCGCCGGGCCAGGTGAAAAAGACCGACGAAGGTTGCTGATTGGCACATCGGCTCAGGTTGGAATCACCAGCGTGTGGCTGGCTGGTCTCCCCCGACCACCGGCTAAGATAAACTCGGCTGGTGAGCAAGTTGCCGCCAGCCGAGCATCAGTCCATGAACCCTTGCGCTTGCTTGTGCTTTCAGTGGGGCACGCTTGGCTTCTTTTTGCGTTCGGTCAGATAGATACGCGATCGCCTCTATTCTAGCGCTGAACAGACCTGATGGCGCGCTGACACAGGACACTCACCAAAAGCCCGCGTCTCTGGATTGAGGAGACGCGGGCTGGTCGGAGCACCACCGATCGTGCAGCAATATCGTATGGAGGATGTACTGCGTGCATCGAACCTTCTTCGCGCCCCGTGTTCCCGGACCCAAAAAAGTCCCGCCGCAATCCATGATGGCGGGACCGATCAAGCGCTTTGGCGATTATGTATTTGACAAACCCGGCTATCTTTAGGGGTCTCGCGATGCTACCTATCCGCGAGATGATCCTTGGGGGGCAAATGATCCGTATAGCAATCGTTGTAGCCATTGCTGCCAGCGCAAGCGCATGCACAAGTCAGGCGAACGTTCCTTATTCGAGTAAGGGAACATGCAAAAACTACCCCGCGTATGGGCTCGCCGCTGGGGAGTTGATAAAGGCTAACGTTAATGCGTGTATCCCAGATACACCAAATAAATCCTGTCTGGAATATGTTACTCCTAACGACCAACTGGTGGTCAGGTGTACCCCGCTCACGCGCAAATCGGCAACTGCCGAAGGCCGTGCCAGACAGCTTGCAGGAAGCAAATACCCCTAATTCCACGCTGGGGCGCTACCCAGCCGTAGGGGAATGGCCTCTTAGAACATCGTAGGCTGTGAGCTTCGGCGGTCACGCCGGTCGCCTTCAATGGCATCCCTAATGAAGCGAGCAGACTTAGCGGTTGCCGTGCGGCACTCGCCGGGCCCAAGGCTATTCTCTTCTTCAATCCGCTCCGACGACAGAGCTTCTGACGCCATAGTAAAAATCAACTCTTTCGTGGTCATCGCGTCCCGAAGACTGGATTTTTCAGGCACGCCCTTTGCAGCCTTCATCTGCTTTGCCGTTTTGCCGAACAAGGTTGTGTAAGTTGCGTTTGTGCAAGCCGCGAAATCGGTAGGTACTGTAACGCCGTGACCAGCCAACATGGCGGTGTAGTCATTCCGAGCGCTTCTTGCCAAAGCGCGCTTTGCGGCCCACTCGTTGGCGGCAGAGCCGGACTTCTGAAGAATCTCGTCGGCAAGGGTCGCATCGCCCTGCTTGGCACGAAGGAAAGTTTCTCTGACCTCGACGGCCAGCTTGGGGCTGAGATACTCGGCAAAAGCCAGTGCAAGTACCGGATGGGCGTATGTGCCGCCGTTCGGCCCTGTCTTTGAGCGCCAAATCAGAGACGTTTTGAATTGGTGGGATTTTCCCACTAATTTCTCATGCAGTTCTGTCGCGATCGCCATCCATTGGGGAAGGCGCTGGAAATCTGCAGGTCGCTGATTTTTTGAATATCCAGCGGCGGAATGGATATCCGTCACGCAAACGAAACCGTCCGCATCTTCGCGAATTAAGCGCCCACGTACCGTGATCTGGAATGCACTGTCCTTGTTCATTGGCATTGGCCTTTCCGCCGCTAACGGCTCGAATCGAGATGACCCCGATTGTACGGCGGATTACCCAGCGGCAACAAGCGATCGCGTTCTGCTAATGTTCCATCTCTGTGGTTGTGGGGATAAAGGGTGCCCGCACGGCCTATTTGGAGCGGTCGGCTAACCCCTTCTTAGGCTTCGGCAGTTCCTTGTCGTCCTTCGGTTGGGCCGACTTCACTACCTTTTTCAACACGCGGTCAAAGGCTTCCTCTGACTGGTCGGTTTCCAGTTCGCGCGCGGCCTCTTTGAATTTCTGCAATTGACTTTGCTTTTTAGTTGCCATTGTTTTGCCTTTCCTTGGGAGGGCAGCATGGAAGACGCTGAAGCGATACAAAAGCTCAAGCCATTTTTGGATAGTAACCCAAAATCGGAAGTGAAGAAAACATCGCTCACGGGCGAGGAAATCTTAGCGGTTTCCAATCCATGGGGCGACCCAGCGATGATAATAGCCTTGGATGATGACCAAGACGATACAATTGCGATACTAAATAAGATCATATTCCCCGAGAGGCTTTCAGCTATCTTTCATGTTGATAGCAAAAGGCTAGAAGTCCTTTGGACCGCCTATGCCTTGAGCAACAATAATAAGGAGGTTTTTGGCCGTTCCTTTGAATTCTACTACAATAACAAGACGCACAAATGTCACTTTGCAAAAGCGAGCGATGAACTCATCGCGTTATCCGCATTCATTAAGCCCGTTGGGCCAACTGAAAATGGCTATCGAAACACGCTCTCTTTCATCAACTATGCCTTCGCTCTGGGCATTGACGAGGAGCCCGATAAAAGATTTGGGGTCCCAGCCTGCTTTTACATTGAAGACATCGACTATTCTGAAGACAGAATAATCGAGTTTCTCAACTGTTTGAACTTTTATATGTCTTATTATGACGCCCTCACCCCTCGGGTAATCATCCCATCCGCCGCAATTGCCGAAGGCGCCTAGCGAAGTTGGAACCCGGTATCGTTATGAAAAGTTTCCCACCGTAATCTCTGCCCACCCGTTGGATTCCGAGCTACTCCAGTTCTGGGGCGCTACGGAGAATCCAGAGCCGGCCAGGAAATTTCTCTACGCTTACCGAATTATCGAGCATTCCGCTTTTTTCTTCGTGGAAAGCGCTCCCAAAATAGCCGTTCGAAAAGCGCTTATGATGCCCCACGCCCTTGATGATATTAGCGGTACGGCTGACCGCGTACTGGCAGCTGTCAGGTCTTCAACCATAAATGAATACCAGCGCTTCGAATCCGTCATGGCTAAAGCTGTGGACCCTCAGATCCTTTGGAAATTCCTGGAGGTCAACGTTGAAATGTTCTCGAAGAACGAGACGTTTGACGGGGGCTTTGAGATCGGTCCGTTGATCGCAGGGCTTCAGAGCAAGGACGATTTTATGAACAATGGAGTGCGGAATATCTGCAACTCGGCTCGCAAAATCCGGAATGCCCTTGCACACGGTCGGGAAGACAAGAACGCTACGGTTATTCTCCCAACTAGGTCCAATTATGAGAAACTTCGCCCTTGGTCCAACCTGATCGTTCGGGCGGCTGGGGAAATTATTCTATACGAGCACGCCTAGCAGGAATTTGGTTTCATTTTGTTAACCTATTTGCAAAGGGTTTTCTTGTATGTCATAATTTGTGCGACTATTTAGAGGGGAACGTAGTTCCCCTCCGAAGGGCTTAACGGAGAACACGCCAATGACTATCGGTGGTTGAAGAGACCCGCCCCCAAAGGGCGGGTTTTCTCGTTTTAACGGCGTCTCCGTTTTTTGAAGGGTTCTCCCTTCCAGAGCGGCAGCTTTAACTGCACCGGTTTTCGGCAATGATCCTTCTTGGCATCAATAAGCTTGTCGGTAGGTAAGGCGCTTGCCCTTAGCGCCCTTCAAGGCAATGAGTGAGCGAACGTTGTCCTCGATGCCCATGGCCGAACGGTTGGAATAGCGGAAATCGAACTCTGCCAAATAGCGGTGCAGATGGTGTTCGGCGCAATGCTGGTAAACGCCTTTCATGCCGCGCTTGAAGATCGAATAGAAACCTTCGACGGTATTGGTGTTGATGTTGATGCGCTCGCCAGCGCCGTTGGTTTTGATGCGGCCGTATTCGTTGACGCCATGCTCGACGCGGCTATGGGAAGCGAACTCGCCGCCGACGCGCTTGTAGACATGGGCTTCGTCGGTCATCAGTGCCGTTTCCTTTGCGATGTTGGCGCGAACAATCGGGACCACCTTGGCAATCGACGTGCTGTCGATATGGAAGGAACGGGCAATGCCGCCACGCTCCACAAGCGTAAGCACGGTGTTCTTGTGAGCCGCGCCGGTCCTCTGCTTCGGAACGCCAGCAAGGCGGCCAATGTAGGTTTCGTCCACCTCAACGAACTTGCCGTTGCCGCCCATGGGCGTGAAGTCATCCGAGCGCATGGCCTCGCGAATGCGATGCGACAGGAACCAAGCCGTCTTGTAGGTGCATTCCAGAACGCGGTGGAGCTGGTGCGAGGAAATGCCCTTCTTTGACGAGCACATGAGGTGGATGGCCTGCAACCACTTGTGGAGCGGCAAATGGCTTTCCTCAAAGATCGTACCCATGCGGACCGTGAACTGGGCACGGCAGGCGGCGCACTTGTACAGGCCATGGCGCTCTACGCCGTGCGGGTTCTTCTTCGAAGGCTTGGAGCGAACGCCAGCCAGCTTGTAGTGCTTGTCCATTGATCCGCAGTGATGGCAGACCGGACCCTGCGGCCAAAGCATCGCCTCGACGTGCTCGAATGCGGCGGCTTCGTCGTGGAAGTAGGGGCGGGGCAAAACGGACATGGCGATAACTCCTTGGAATCGTTATCGCTCATCCCGCTGGGTTTGTCAAATATATAATCGCCCGTGGCTGAGAGTCAACCGGGATGATGTCGTGCCCCCTGCGGAAGGAGGCATTCGATGCTCGGGCCACATCTTCAATGCAAAATGCGAGTTCCATTTTTGGAAAAGGCCATGCAGATCCACATGCAGCGCATCGTCGGGTCGTTCGTCGGCTCCGCCTACGGCGCCGGGCAATTCTACAGCCGCGCGGTCACCGAGGCCCGTGATCTGACCACGAAACTCTCCAACGACACCAGAGACGAGGACCTGGACGGCCCGGTAGGCTTCGATAATCGCGCCCAACGCAGGCGCGAGTTCGCAGCCGACATGGGCCTGCAGGCCCACGTGCTTCGCATGGCAGCCGAAGGTGCCGTCTCGGCTTACGAGGACATCACAGGCGATACCTGGAAGCCCTATGCTCGCCCGGTCGAGCAGCCTGCAAACTCGGTCGACCAAAGGCCGCAACGGTCCAAATGGCAGCCTTCGAATAGGACGATCGCGGGGCTTGCCCCGCCTTCCTTCAGCGTCCGCAACGCCATTGCGACCTGGTTCTGAAAAAGAAAAAAGGGCCGACGGAAAACCGCGGCCCATAACGTGTGAAGGTCATGGACCTCCAGAGGGGAACAGCTGCTGCGGCGGAACTGGGAGGAAGCCGCCATGTGCATCAACTGAAGTCTGTATGCACGAATCACGCTGCACTTAATTTTTGTGCAGTGCAGCTATGCGTTCGCGGCTCGTTTGACCGCAATCGTCGCGCTGGCGGTTTTCGCTTTGATAGGCCGTTCAAGCCCACCCTACCCGGTGATCAACGGCAACTTATGTAGCCACCGATCCGTGGTGACTTGATCCAGCACGAACGCCGCAACGTTTTCGCGCGAAATGGAGCCTCCGCGGAACTGGTTCAAGTTCGTGAGCGTCTGGATCGTGGTGCGTGCAGGCTTGTTGTTGAGAACTGAAGGACGGACAATAGTCCAATCCAGATCGCTGCCCTTGATGATTGCCTCCTGACGATTCTTGTCGGCGTAAACCTTGCGCAGGAGCAGAGGGAAGATCAGCTTGTCGAAGAGGAAACCGCCGTGCCCTGCGCTGTCGCCAGCGCCCATACCGGTGATGGCGACGAGACGCGAGACGTGTTCCGCTTTCATGGCGCTGACAAGCGCTCGGGTCGCGGTCGAAAGAAGGGTGACTTCGCGAAATGGGCTTGCGGGTGTGCCGAGCGCGCTAATCACGGCATCGCGACCCTTGACGGCCTGGCGCAACACCTTCTCGTCACGGGCGTCTCCAACGACGATCTTCACTCCCTTCATGTTTGCGGCCTTTTCCGGCGAGCGCACCAGGAGGGTGACATCGTAGCCGCGGCTTACGGCCTGGCTGACGATATGGCGGCCGGTCGGCCCGGTGGCACCGAGCACCAGGATATTCGGTACGGCGGCGAAACGTGTTTCAGGGACGGGTGTGGTCATGATTTTGGTCCTCTTGAAAGCCTGGCGCCTCTCAGGAGGCCGCCCTGTTGGTTTGGATGCTGGTGATAATCAGAGGCGGCCCTCTGCGAGCAGTTCGCGGGTCCGCTTCAGCGTCGACAGCAGGGCCGACTTGTAGCCCTTGTCGCTGTCGAACTGCGTCTGCTCGGCCTGTTCCTCTGGGCCATCAGCCTCCTTGCCGCGCAGGCCGAGGTAGCAGTAGAACTTCAGCTGCAGTGCGCCGGCTTCGTCCTCGAAAAGCTCATTGATAATGGCGCCTTCGCGTGGGCCGGTCGCCTGGAAGAAGGTGACCTTGCTCTGCGGCTCGAGGGTGATGATCTCCCTGATGTCAGAGCCGGCGATGGTGGCTTCGCGCACGAAGTGGGTATCACTTTCCTCCACGACATCGCAGCGGGTGCAGAGACCCGGCGGGAGGAACAGGCGCGCGTCGCGCGCCTTCAGTTCCAAACCCTTCCATACTTGCTCCCGGGTGAGCTTTGTTTCGCCTTCCGGATTCACCGGGACGGTTGCGGTCGAATAGATCATGTTGATGGTCCTTTGTTTGAAATTGTGGCTGATTGCCTCAGGCAGAGGCAGCGGTTTCCGAGGCAAAGTCGCGGTAGGAGTGGAGCGGACGTCCAAGAAGCGTCGTCAGGCGCTCGACATCACTGCCCTCGGGCAGCATGCCATCGGTCAAAAATCGCTCGCCCATCATGCGCATGTCGTAGGCCATCCATGGAGGCATGAACTGCTTGAGGTTCTGCTCGAAGGCAGCCGTATCGCCGCCGCCATAGTTGATCTGGCGAGCGAGCACGTCCGACCAGATCGCGGCGATATCCGCTCCGGTAAGGGTATCGGGACCGACCAGGTTGATGCGAGTGATCGGGAGCGGCTGTGCGGCCTGTTCGCGGCGCAGCAGCTCAAGGGCAGCAACCTCCGCGATATCGCGAACGTCGATCATGGCAAGCCCCTTGTCGCCGACGGGCATCGGGTAAACGCGGTAGCCAGCGATGACGTCCTTGATCGTCAGATCGTTCTGGATGAAGTAGGCCGGACGCAGGATGGTAGCGTGAAAGCCCATCTGCTCGATCATCCGCTCGACGCCGAACTTCCCGGCGAAGTGCGGCACGTTCACGTAGACGTCCGGGTGAATGACTGACAGGTAGACGATCCGTTCGACGCCAGCCGAGCGGGCGACGTTGAGGGCGATCAAAGCCTGGGTGAACTCGTCTGGTGCGACAGCGTTCAGCAGGAAGAGCGTCGAGACACCGTCGAAGGCGGTACGTAGGGAGTCGACGTCCAGGAAGTCACCTTTGACGACGGCAACACCTGCCGGGAAATTGGCCTTGGAGGGGTCGCGGACGAGAGCGCGGACATCAGCGCCGCGGTCGACGAGGTGATGGATGACTCGGCCGCCGATATTGCCGGTGGCGCCGGTAACGAGAATGGTCATGGGATTTTCTCCGGGTTGGTATTGCTTGACACCCGGAATATGGCTGGTTCATTCTTAAACCAATAGGCCGTTAATTTGGACACTTCGTCTCACAGGTGGAACGATTATGGATCTCGTCGCCCTTGCCGATTTCAACCTTGTCGCGCGTCACGCTGGCTTCGGCAAAGCGTCGCGGGCGTCCGGCCGTCCCAAAGCGACCTTGTCCCGACGGGTTACGGAACTGGAGGCTGCCCTTCAACTTCGGCTCTTTGAACGTGGCGCGCGCAACCTCAAACTCACTGAGGAAGGACGCGCCCTTCATGAGCGGACAGCCTCTCTGCTGACGGAGCTCGACGAAACGGCGGCCACGATCGCGGCGGGCGGGGACAAGCCGCGCGGCAGGTTACGGATCAGCGCGCCGCTGTTGTTTTCGCAGACAGCCATGGGCAGGATCGCGGCGGGCTTTGCATTGAAATATCCCGACGTGCGGTTGGAAGTCACGACAGAGGACCGAGCCGTGGACATGATCGAGGAAGGTTATGATCTGGTCATCCGGGTCAATCCGGACCCAGACGAAAGTCTTGTCGGCCGAGCCTTTCTGCATGATCGCCTGGTCGTCGTGGCAAGCCCCGATCTGCCCCGGCCGGCCGCAGATCTCTCGGTGCCAGGTGTCGTGCGTGGGGCCAGCGATCGGCAGACCTGGAACGTCGTGACTTCAGAAGGATCCGCGACGATCGGGATCGAGCCCATTCTCGCACTGTCGTCCCTCATCATGGTTCGGGATGCCGTGCGAACCGGCGTAGGCGCTGCTCGTATGCCGATTTCGCTGGTGAGTCACGACTTGGCCGACGGCACTTTGCTGCACTGGGGTGATATCGAGGGTTCCGAGATCGCGCTGTGGGCGCTTTACCCGTCGCGGCGTCTGTTGAGCGCGCGTGTATCTGCCTTTCTGGATTTTCTGAAGCAGGCTTTTCCCAACGGAACGCCCGATGAACTGGCGGCCTACATCGGCAAGTGAGGGGCCAAAGCAGCCTGCTCCACATTTTGCAATCGGGCCGGCGTTACCCAGCGGTGTTTACCCGCGAATAGGCGCCGGGCGGCATTCCCACATGCCGACTGAACGCGACGCTGAAGGCGCTTGCCGAGCCATACCGACGCCTTGCGCAATCTCCGCCGTGGCAACATCCTTGCGAAGGAATTCCTTCGCCAGCGCCCATGCGCCAGCCGATCGCGTATTCCATCGGGGCCACGCCAACCTCCCTCCGGAAACGATCGAAGAAGGTCGAACGGGACATGGCAGCATCCCGCGCGAGTGTTTCCACCGTCATGCTGCGACCTGGATCCGCGTGAATCCGGCGCAAGGTCGGTGCCAGCAGCGGATCGGCCATACCGCGCAGGAGACCGGGCGAGGCCGCGGCGCTTGCCGTTGAACGCAAAGCTTCGATCAACAGCACCTCCAACAACCGGTGAAGCACCATCTCACGGGCGGGCCGGTCGGCTCTCGTTTCGTCGTTTATCATCCCGACCAGCATCATCAGCCGCTCTTCGCCCTGGACATGGATAACCTCTGGTAGCAACGACACGAGAAGAGCCTTGTCATCCGAGCCAAAGGCACAATGGCCAACCATCGCCTTGATTTCGGCGGTCGCTTCTGGGTCACCGAGCCGGAGGACACCCGGGCTGGTCTCAAGACGTTGGGCAAGGGCTCCGCGAGGAGGCGGTTCCAGGCTGCTCATCGTGAACGAGAAGATTTCCGGAACCAGCACGAAGTCGCCGGCCATCAGCAACATCGGAGCAGCTGCCCCATGTCGAACTCGTCGCGGACGATTCCGGACATCTTCTCCCGGCGGAACGCGAAGCCGTAGTCGAACAGGAAGTCGTCGCCGTAGCCCGACACGTAGGGCATTGTCCACCCGCGCTGTGCCTTAGTTGCCATCAGCTTCTCCAGCGGCGCCCGCGACATCGCGATGAGCGTCACGTCGCGGTCGTTCACGTGCGTGACCATGCCGCCCAGCCCATCGCCGACCGAGGTGCAGCCCGGGCACGCCATCTTCCAGTCCTCCCCGAACATCAGGTGATAGATGAGGAGCTGCGAGCGGCCATCGAACAGCTCCGGCAAGGCCTTCGGCCCGTCGTCGGTGGCGAAAGCGTAGTGCTTCTCGACCGGAACCCAGGGCAACTCCCGCCGTTGCTTGGTGACGCGCCGTTCGTGCGCCGCCAGCTCCCGCTCGGCCGCCAGCAGCTCCTTGCGGGCGGCCTGCCACTCCTGCTCAGTCGCGACCTCCATCCGACCTCCCCATGTTCGACCTCGTCCTTGTTGAAACCGCGCGGCAGCGGAAAACTCATCGGCACCTCGAAGTCGACGACCTCCGCGACCCGTCCGTCCTCGAGGGCCTCGAGGCGCAGGACGGACAGGGCGAGCGAACGGTAGCCCGGCTCACCCGACGAGCACAAGAGCAGCATCGTCTGGTTGGTCCCGAAGCGGTCGTTCCATCGAGCCGATTGCTACCCGCGGGACGCGCCATTTCCTGACTTTGCCGTTTACGCCGCGAAGGTCGCGGCTCGAAACCAAACCGGACGGTCATCCGATCCTGTCCTGGGCTCCAGCGGCAGGTTTTGGCATCGGGATCGTCATGCAGGCGTAGTGGCCACGATCATTGCGCTCGTGAACCCGCCCCGCCTCTTCCGGCGATCTGATTGCCTGTCGCGAGCGGCTCAGGTGCTTTTGAGCGTGCCGTTCATCCCTTCCGGATAGAAGCCGCCCTTGCTCACTCCGTCCTTGTCGGTGAGATAGACGATCCGGAGCACCTGTTGCGGTGTTCTGGTGAAGGCGATTGCGTCCGGCGTTGAAGGAACGATGTTGGCTTTGCCGTCCACCTGGATCCCCTGGTCCTTATCGTCCGATCCGTCGATTTTGTCTCGGGCATCTGAGACAGCGTTGGCGGCCTTCCAGGCTTCCTCTCCCTTCCGGTATAGCGTCGATCGCGCCATTCCCATGTGGTAGGCCTCGACCGCCAGGATGCCTGCGGCGGCGGCGAGGAAGTCTTTGTTTTTCAGAACTGTCGCCGCACCCGCATAGGCGGTGACGCCGACATCCTCGAACAGCATGCCGCCGAGAACGAAGTTCGTTTCGTTACCGAAGGGATCGAAGTCCCGCCCGAGGCCAGCTGCCTCCGTAACCGCCTTGAACCCCGCATCGAAATCTATGGCCGGCCTGTCGACGGCGTTCTTTGCAAGCGTCTTGCGGTAGAATCGGACGTGCGCGAGTTCGTTTTCAGCAACTTCCTGCATGAATTGGCCGATGGCGGGTGTTTCGAAGGACACTTTCTTTCCGCCGACGACATCGCCCGGTTTCGAGCCGGCATCGGCGTCGTCGATACCCTTTCCGGTGGTGCCGCGGAGGTAGTATTCAGCCTCCATATATTCGAGATTGAGCGCAAAGCGGAAAATGTCTTCGTCCTGCACGTCCTCCTGGGCATAGGCGCGAGAAACCGGCGTCAGGCCCGTGGTGGTGGCGAGGGTTGCTCCCAAGCCGAACTGCAACGCGCGACGGCGCGAAATATGAATTGAAGGCGTGACACGGATCCTGACTTCCTCCCAAAAGCCCGCCGGTATCACCTGTTGGCACCTGATCGCGGGCCAGCCTTTCTAACCCCGTAAAACTCGATAAATGTTCCTTCGGTTGTCGCGCATTTTCGCCAAATGTTGTGCTTCGAATCCGAGCCATGACCTTGAGCTGATTATGGGCGACTGATGTCTCTCGTCTTGTCGAGAAGCTAGAGATCACAACTGCATCGATGTAGCCTTTTATGACCAGTGATATCTACGTCATAGGCGTCATTTGCGCTGGCCGGTGCTTCGGCGCCAATACACAAGCGAACGCCGATTGGCTTATTCGATCAAAGCCAAGGGCGACACGGCCGGTCCGTTCAAGGCGGTGCCATCAATGGCAAAGTGCGAGCCGTGGCAGGGGCAATCCCAGCAGCGTTCCAGCGAGTTCCAATGAACATGGCAACCGACATGAGTACATGCGGCCGAGCGCTTGTGGAGCGTGCCGTCCTCATCGCGAAAAGCCGCGACTTTGGTAAGCCCTTCGCGCACGATAGCGCCCTCTCCCGGCCGCAGCTTGTCGGCGGAATCGATTTCGCCAGGCGCGATATACTCGGCAAAACTCCTGATTGCTGTCGCATTCTCCGCCAAATAGTCGCCGATCGCCCGTACCGTCTTGCGGGAGGGTTCGTAAAGTTCCCGCCAGGGGCTTTCCCCCTTGAGAATCAGGTCGGAAATCAACAGGCCTGCCACGACCCCATGGGTGATGCCCTGGCCGGAATCGCCGGTAGCAACGAAGACACGCCGGTCACCGGGATTGCGACCGATGAACCCGGCATAGTCGACGGTCTCCATCACCTGCCCGGACCAACGGTTGGTTTCCATGCCGACATCGGGCACCAGCCTTTTGGTCCAGGCCGCCAGGGCCGCGAAGCGTTTGCCGGCATCATCGGCCCGTCCTGTTTTGTGGTCTTCACCTCCGACGATCAGGAAGTCGGTCCGACCTTTGCCAGGCTGAAGCCGAACGTAGTGATAAGGGTCTTCAGTATCCCAATACAGCGCATCCGGTAGGATATCGCGCGCGATCTCGAATGACATCGCGTAGGTCCGATAGGGCGCTTGTTTGGTATGAAGGGCGACCCGATCGTTGATCGGCGAGTTGGTGGCGACAACGGCCGATTTGGCAGACACGGCAAAGCCTGAGACCGTGGTTACGCGCACGCCGCCGTCGGTCTCCTCGACCTTGTCGACGATAGTCTCCGCATAAAGCATGCCGCCGCGCGCGCGAATGCCCGCAGCCAGCCCGCGGAGATATTTGAGCGGGTGAAATGTCGCCTGATTGCCGTAGCGAAGGACGGGCGTATCCGAAAAGCCTGCAAACGGCACGCCTGCGGTTTTCTCGACGTCGACACCAATCTTCAGAGCGGCGTCCAGTTCGCGCTCGATGACGGATTCCTTTCTGCCTGACGCCGGAAACAGAAAGCCGTCGAGGCGGCGGAAATCACACGCAATACCCTCCGCCGCCTCTTGGATTGCTTGGATACGGTCGATAACGGCCGACTGGCTTTGGTAGTAAATCCGCGCCAGTTCCTCGCCGCGCAATTTGATCAGTTCCGAAAAATAGTCGTCGCAGATCGATGACAGATGCGCGGTAGTGCGTGCCGTCATGCCGCTTCCGATCCGGCCGCGATCAAGCACTGCCACCTTTTGCCCGGCGACGGCCAGTTCGTAGGCGACCGACAGTCCGGCAATGCCAGATCCGACGACCACGACATCGACCTGTTCACTCCGCTCGAGCGGAACCGCCTCAGGCGCGACTTCGGTTGCCGCCCAAAGCGATACAGTCCTTTCATCGCTGACATTCATGGCGGAACTCTCCAGGGCATCGATCAGGAAATGGACGCGAGGGGCTAAAAGTTCCCGCTGCGTTTGTACGCCGATCTAATGCGCTAAGCTCCACGGACTGCGCAGGTGGGAAGCACCCCCTTCGCGCGGGTTTCCAGGCCAGCTGTTTCAATCGCCAGTTCGAAGCGTTAGCCGCATTTGCGGACAATTGCCGTGGTCCGCCAACAGCGAGAACGCTGGCCACATCTGACAAGGCGCAACCAGTACGTGACCGTGTAGTGTCTGGACGATCTTGAAGGCATCCCCATACAGTGTTCTATGAGTAGACACCTCGAAGTTCCAGGATACGATGCTATGCGACTTAAATGGCCGCGCCCGATTGTCCCGTTTGGGGCGCGCCTGACCGTCCCGGCCTTCAGGACCACGTTGCCTCGGCCGATACCCACTGATGGAATGCGGCGATACGAGGGTCGGTCCAGCAATCTCTTCTGCAACACAAGTAATAGGCCTCCGTGTCGTCAGAGATCTGCATATCCTTGAACGGCAGGACCAGTTCTCCCTTGGTGATCTCTTCGTGGAGCACAGAGAGGTCTCCGATCGCGACGCCCTGGCCCATGGCCGCGGCACGATAGGCCATATCGGCACTGGGAAAGACCTCACCCGAGTTCACGTCAAGAAGGTTCGGCACAAATCGCCCAGCCCAAACTTTCCAATCGTGCCGATCAGACGTTTCATGCAGCAGGTTATGGTGAACCAGGTCGGCAGGAGAGGTTAGTGGCACCCCTCTCTCCAGCAGCTTTGGAGAGCAAACTGGGGTGCCGAACGATTGCAACACTAGCACCGCGTCGATATCTTTCGGCCCATTTGGATTACCGCAGTCAAAGGCGAGATCGAACTCACCTCCGAAGAAAATTTCCCAATCGTAAGGAGCGGTCGTTAGCAATGGCCTGCAATCGGTGTCCGGGTAACGTCACGTCGAACTCGACATCAAAGACCAGTTGGAGGTCGCATATCAGCCGATCGAGCGTGTGTATTTTCCAGAGATGGGCATTGCATCGGTAGTCGCCACCATGACCGGTGGGCGGCAAAGCGAAGTCGGCATCGTCGGCCACGATGGCATGACAGGGGTTGCCGTTATCCTCGGCTAAGACAGATCTCCCAATGAAACCTATATCCAGGTCGCCGGCAATGGCTGGATTCTGCCCGTTGAAGACCTTCGCGCTGCGATTGCAGCAAGCCAGTCCCTTCGCGAGTCGCTGCTTCGCTATGCCCACGCGTTCCTCGTGCAGTCGTCCCGGACCGCGCTGGTCAACGGCCATTCCAAAATCGAGGAGCGGTTGGCCCGCTGGCTGCTGATGGTCCAAGACCGCGCCGAAGGAAACAAGATCTACCTGACGCATAAATTTCTGGCGACCATGCTTGGTGCCCGGCGCCCCGGCGTTACCACCGCCCTCCAAATGCTTGAATATCAGGGGCTGGTTCACGCCAAACGCGGCGAGATCGCAAGCGCCGCGTCGCCGAGGCCGGGCTCGACCCGCAAGCCTTCTCCGCCCACGGCCTGCGCTCCGGCTATCTTACCGAAACCGCCCTTCGCCAAAAAGAGTACAACCGCTCTGGAGCCCGGTCGGGTGGGGCTCGGTTGCCTGATGCACGACCATTTTTTTGCAGCCGCCCACAGTTAAGAGCGCACAACCAGCGGCACGAGGCCCTCGTGTCGCTCGTCGAGATAGCAGACGATGCGGTCGCCGACGCGCTGAAAAGTGAGGTCGACCTTCACGTCACCGACCGCTAAGTGCCGGAGGACGATGTTGTCGATGCCTATCGGCAGCCGAGGGCGTTCGACATTGATCTCGCCCTTCCAACCATCGATCCGAATCCCGAGACAGGCTTGCAGCATCATGAAGGCGGATCCGGCGGACCATGCCTGTGGCAGACAAGCCACGGGATAGGCCACTGGCGCATCACCGATCGCACGCGTAAACCCGCAGAATAGCTCCGGGAGCCGCATGTCGAAACGGACCGCCGCCTCGAACATGCTGCTCATAAGCTTCACAACACTGGTGCGCTCCTGGTAGCGGGCGAGCCCAGCGGCACAGATTGCCGTATCGTGCGGCCAGATCGAGCCGTTGTGATAGGACATCGGATTGAATGGAAGCTCGTCGTCGGCCAAAGTCCGAACGCCCCAACCGCTGTGGAGATGGGCTGATAACAGCTGCTCGGCAACTGATTGCGCCCGTTCAGCTGACGGTAGCCCGACATAAAGCAGGTGACCGGGGTTGGAGGCGCGCACCGCGCATTGCTTGCCTTCGCCGTCGATTGCCAAGGCATAGAAATTGCGGTCTGGCATCCAAAACTGCGTCTCCACTGCGTTGCGGATCCTTTCTGCCATGCCGCTCCAGTGCGCTGCCTTGGCGACATCGCCGCGCTTGGCGGCCAGCGCAGCCATGCCTTGATAGGCTGCGAAGACGTAACCTTGCACCTCGACCAGTGCGATTGGTCCCCTGGGTATCGTCCCATCGCTATGGAAGATAGCGTCTGCGCTGTCCTTCCAGCCCTGGTTGAAAAGCCCCGTATCTGCCGCCCTGCTGTAGGTCACGAAACCCTCTCCGTTGCGGGCTCCTACCTCCTCCATCCACGCGATGGCCGCACACAGCGAGTCCCACATGCGATCGACGAACTCGTCATCGCCCGTGCGATCGGCATAGGACCAGGCCAGGTAAACATAGAGCGGAGTGGTGTCGACGCCGCCGTAGTAGCGGCCGAACGGTAGCTCTCGCAGCACAGCCATCTCCCCCTTGCGCGTTTCATGCATGATCTTGCCGGGCTCGGCATCATCAAATATCGAAGTCTCTGTCGACTGATAGCGGGCAAGGAACGCCAGGACCCCGCGGGCAAGGTCAGGGTTGAGCCACAGCATTTGCAAGGCGGAAATGACGCCGTCGCGGCCGAAGGCGGTCGAGAACCAGGGAATACCGGCGTACGGATAAGGCCCGGTCTCCAGATCAGTGGTCAGCAACGCTATGTCGGCGCGGGTGCGCGTGAGCCAGTCATTGAACACGCGGCCGGAGCTGAAGACGGTGGCGCCCTGTCGACGCTTTGAGCGCATGGCAAACCGCGCTCGCGCCGCGGCCGCGCGGAAGCGATCACTGGACGGGATTTCCTCGCTGGGACCGACCTCCAGATGGAGCGCTCTGCTGTCGCGCATCCCCACCAGAATGAGGAACTCGGCGTGATTGGGGTGCATCTGATGGGGCGTCATCGAAAACGCGATGACGGATTGGCGCTCCACATTGTCGAGGCCCTCGTAGCGAAACGTCACTCTTGACTCGCCCACCCGCGCTTCATGCGCGCGACCGCGCCGGCTGCGCGTAGTGCCGCGCACCTCAAACATGTCACGGAAATCGGCGTCGAAGTCGAACCGGACCGGCAGCAGCACATCGCGCGCGGAGTAGTTCGTGAAGATGACGCGCTCGAACATGCGGTCTTGCCAGATGAACCGGGTCCGATCGATGTGCACGACACCCGGCAGCGTTTCACTACCGTTCGGCCCGATGGTGGCCAGATTTGTCAGATTGGCGGTGAATAGGATGTTATCTTGCGACAGCGAGGCGCCAAGCAGTGAGGGCATGCGGCCGCCGACGAACAGACGGAAGCGCGACAGCACACGCGTATCGTCGCGGAAAAGCCCGTCGCCGGTGCCGCGTATGTCGCCGTAGCTGTCCGCGACGATGAAGCAGTCCTCGTGCTTGAGAGCAAATTGCCTATGCGGCTCGCGCGGCGCCGATTCGTCGAGCGCCGGGAGAGCCACAGCGGGATCAAGCTTGCGTGCTTCGACTTCAGTGGTCATTTCAGCCCTCCTGTTCGAAAGAGACTTGGGCGGTGGAGACTTGGGCTGCGCAGGCACACATGCTCCCCTATAAGGCCGGCGCCGAACCATCCTCATCAACAGCGTCTCGCGTCGATCCCGCACTCGGCGCGCGATCGCGGAGAGCCTCGTTCTAATTCTTGGCGAATGATTGGCGAATTCTGCTGTAAAGCGCGATCAAAAGCGGCTCGAAGCCGATCGGTTCTAGGCCGGTTCGATCAAACAGGCCTGACCAGCTGCATTTCAGCGCGGCCATTTCGAGAGCCAAATGCAAATCGCTTGTTGCCGGCGAGCGAGCGGTAGACCGCCATATAGTCGCTGCACATGCGCCCGACCATGAACCGCCTTTCAAAAGTTTCCCGTACCCGTGCGCGATCGAGACCGCCTATCCGCCGTACAGCCTCCACAGCTTCGTCGACGCTGTCCACTATCAATCCGGACACGCCATCATCGATGACCTCTGGAACGGCGCCGCGGTTGAAGGCTATCACCGGGGTGCCGCAGGCCATTGCCTCGATGGTTACAAGGCCGAACGGTTCGGGCCAGTCGATCGGAAACAGCAGCGCTGTCGCATTGCCCAAAAACTCCGCCTTCTGCTGCTCATCGATCTCGCCAATGAACTCGACATTCGAATATCGAAGCACCAGGGGCTCAACTCGCTCCTCCCAAAATGATTGGTCAACCGCGTCGATTTTGGCCGCGATCTTCAGCGGCATTCCAGCGCGGGCGGCGATTTCTATCGCCACTTCCGGGCCCTTTTCCGGTGAGATGCGGCCAAGAAATGCCAGATATCCCGAGGCTTTCCGCCGGAATGGAAGAATATCACGCGGCAGGCCATGGTAGACCGTTCCGAGCCAATTGACCGGCGGCATGGGCCGGCGCTGGTCATCGGAAATCGAGACCAGCGGAATGTCGTTGAACATCGCGTAAAGCCGCGCCAGGAACGGAAGGTCGAGCCTGCCATGAAGCGTGGTAACGGTTCGCTGCGCGAACTCTCGAATTATCGGAAAGTGGAGAACATCGACATGAAAATGCAGTACATCGAATTCATCCGCCCGTTTACGGACCTGTTCAAGCATCATGATGTGGTAGGGAATATGGTTTTGGGACTTGGGATTCAGGCGCAGTGCAACATCGCAACACGCCACCAGTTCGGCCGAAGTGCGTGAATCACCGCTGGCGAACAAGGTCACCTCGTGGCCCTGTCGAACCAGCTCTTCCGTCAGATATGAAACGATGCGCTCGGTCCCGCCATAGAGCCTGGGGGGTACAGATTCGATAAGAGGTGCAATCTGGGCGATCTTCATTTTTGCAGGACATCGTGAAAGTGAAAAGTCGGCCTTCAACGATAGCGGGCGACGCGCACACCTCTCCTTGTATTCCACCGACGCCAACTCTCGAATTGCTAATATGTTCCCGGGAAGATCACCCATCGTGACGTTCGGGCTAGGCAAGGCATGAAGGCCTAGGTCCTGATCTTTGCGGAATGTTCGCGGGGGTGCGGGCATTCCGGCATGGCACCGACCGCGAGCGCCGGCATCAAGGTGATCATATTCTGGGGTCAACGTGGCGTGTCGAAGCCGCTTCAGCGGGGCCGAGTTTATTCGCAGAAGAAGCATCATTCTCCAGATCCCCCCTGTAGCGCGAGGCGCGTCCGTGGCAGAACTTTGGCATGGCACGCCTTGGCCCGCTGCTGGCATTTTTAGCGCTCTATGCCGCAATGTATGCTGCATTCGGGACAGCGTCCCCGTTCTGGCCACGGTATTTTGAGGCGCGCGGCCTGACACCTGAAGAGCTGGGCGTTCTGTTCGGGCTAGGCAACGCAGCCCGGCTGATTGCCGGACCGCTCGCCAATCGAATTGCAGATCTTCTCGGTGCCCTCCGCATCACCCTGGCGGTCTGCATCGGGATCGCGGTAGCGGCGACGCTTGGGCTGGCTGCCGTGCAAGGCGTCTTTCTTCTGTTGGTCGTCTATCTGGCCCAGTCAGCCGGGCTGGCACCGATCACAACCCTCGCCGACGCCCTTGCGGCGCGCGCATCGGTGCGCGAGCCGGGTTTTGAGTATGGTTGGGTGCGGGGTGCGGCATCAGCGGCCTTCGTTGCTGGCACCCTCGCGGCTGGCCAGGTGCTCGGAGTTTTCGAGCTGGATGCGATTATATGGATGTACGCCGCGCTGCTCGCCGGAGCGTTGGCTGCCGCCGCGCTGGTGCCGGAATCAGACACCGGCGCCGAGCGGGCTGCGGACCCGGTCGGGCAAAGCGTAATCGGCGGGCTGCGCGAGCTGCTCTGTCTTCCGACTTTCCGGCGCATCGTCATGATTGCGGCGCTGATCTATGGCAGCCATGCAATGCATGACACCTTCTCGGTCATCCGCTGGACGGCGGCCGGGGTCGGCACGGCGGCGAGCAGCATACTTTGGTCGGAAGCCGTCGGAGCGGAGGTGGTGGTGTTCGTTGTGGTCGGGCCGATCCTGCTGCGCCGGCTTGGCGTGGCCGGGGCCGCTGCTCTGGCCGCGGTGGCCGGAATCCTGCGCTGGGTCGTGGAAGCGGAAACGGCGGCGATCTGGATGCTTGCGTTCGTGCAACCGCTTCACGGCATTACCTTCGCACTGCTGCATCTTGCCTGTATGCGTGTTATCGCCAGCAGCGTGCCGGCACATCTTGCCGCCACGGCGCAGGCCCTTTACGCGATCGGCCCGGGGCTGGCCACCGCGGGCCTTGTCTGGGCATCAGGTCAGCTTTATGGAGCATATGGCCCGCCCGGGTTCCTCATGATGGCGGGACTCTGTGTGCTGTCCCTTCCGTTAGTAGTTGGACTTCGTGAAAGGCCCCCACCATCGGATTGACGCGTATGAGGGCGATGGTCGCCGATTGTGCGAGCTTCTCAGCCAAGGGGTGGTAGCGGCGGAATGGGGAAGATGCCAGAGGGGCTCGTCAGCGCCCTCGAGCTTCGGCTTGAGGATTTGCACAAACGGGTCCAGCGGGGGGGCTTATACCGAAGGCGGATGGGAAACAGCGACTGGAAGACAAGATCGTTCAGGATGCAACAGTCATGGTGCTCAATGCATCTATGAAGGCGACTTCTGCGGTTTCTCCTACGGGTTCCGGCCCGGAAGAGGACCACACGGTGCATTGGATGCCCTGTACATCGCGATCGACCAACGGGAGGTGAACTGGACCGTAGACGCCGACACCCAGAACTTCTTCGGGACGGTCAGTCAGGAAAGGCTGGTTCGCTTCATCGAACACAGGATCGGCAGCAAGCGCATCATCCGCTTGATCCGCAAATGGCATAGACATGCTCGGACATGACCTCGCGAACGGTCGTCTTGCCGGCTGAGCGCTCCTCGGCGACACCGCGCATCACGATATCGCGGTCGGTCACCATGCCGACCAGCATGTCATTCTCGCCGACCAGGAAGGGCGCCGAGATTGTCGGCCCGCATTTTCCGGGCGGCAACCGCTATGAGGAAAGGCCTCTGTTCACTTGCTATGCGCTTTAATGTGCATATATTGTGCGTATGAGAGGTCGGAGATTTGTCATGACCCACGCACAGCTCGCACATTCCGCGGTGGTCTCAGGCTTTGTCGATAGCTTGCAGGAACCACGCACGCCCTATATCTCGCCGAAACGCCTGTCGCAGGCCCTCGGCGTGAAGGTGGCCAACCTGGCGCAGTTAACCGGTGTTCATCGCAACACGCTGCGCAATCCCGCATCGGAACGCCTGCAGGGCCGGATGCGCGAAATGGTGAAGGTGATTTCGGCCGCGACGGAACTCACCGGTAACGTCGACAAGGCGATCTACTGGTATCGCAACGAGCCCATCGCCGACTATGGCCATCGCACGGCGGCCGAGCTCGTTGCGGACGGCCAGGTCGAGGCGGTTCTGGCCTTCATCAGGGATCTCGAGAACGGGGCGCGCGGGTGAGAATCACCCACGTCGGCCCGGACGAGATCTTTCACCGCTATCTGACACCCAATGGGCATTCCTGCCCATCAGCGGTGCGGGCGCGGCGATCGACGGCGGCCGCTTCAATCGACCGGGCGTGGAGGCGCTTTACCTGTCACGCGCGCCGCGAACGGCCCTCGATGAATACAAGCAGGGCGCCAGCATCATCCCGCCGGCCACCCTTGCAGCCTACAAGATCACGCTCGCCGAGGTCGCCGACCTTTCGCAGGGGTTCGACCCAAACGTCTGGGACGACATCTGGCAAGGATGGGATTGTGCGTGGCGCCAGATCGCCCGCATCGACAGGAAGATCCCGCCATCGTGGAAGCTCGCGGACCTGGTCATCACGGCTGGGCTTCGCGGTATCCTGTTTCCGTCGCTGCGCCATGCCGGCGGCACCAATCTGGCGATCTTCTCGGCCAATCTTGTCGAAGAGGATCGCGTCGCGGTCCATGATCCCGATCATCGGCTGCCGCACGATCAGTCGTCCTGGTCCTGAATTGCCGCCTCTCGCCAAGGGCGCAACGACCTCTAGGGCACTTGGTCCTCAACGCGGTCAGCCTCTAATTCTTCCTCTTCGCCTTCCTCCTCCTCGCTCGCCAGCCCGGCCGGAATTTCTCCCGCCAGCAGCTTCTCCTTGCTGAGCAGTCCGGCGTCCTCGAGCGCCTCGAAATCGGGCAAGTCGCGCAGCGTGTCGAAACCGAAGTGCGACATGAAGGCTTTGGTCGTCACGTAGGTGTAGGGGGCGCCGGGCTGTGGGCTGCGCGGTCCCGAGGTGATGAATTCCTGCTCGCGCAGTACGCCGATCAGATCGCGTGAAACCTCCTTGCCGAAGAAGGATGACAGCTCGCCACGGGTGATCGGCTGGAAGTATGCAATGCACATCAGCACCAGCGCCTCGAACTGCGACAGGGGTTTTGACCGCGTTCTATCCGCGCCCTGGCCCGCTGCTGTGCCAAATGCACCGCGAATGACGTCGGCAAACGCTTTCCTGGTTCGGTGCTGCCATCCTCCGGCGACCGACACGAGCTCATAGGGCCGGTTGCGCAGTTCCTCGCGAATGTCGTCGATGATCAGATCGACGTTGCAGCTCTTTCCGACGACCCGCGCCAGCGTCTCACGCATGACGGGCTCGCTGGCGGCGAAGATGACCGCCTCAATCCGGCCCATCCATTCACGCCAGCGCAGCTCCGGCGGCAGGTGCTCGAGTTCGGCATCGACCAGCAAGCGCTGGTTATCCTTTCGCTGAGTTCCCGTCCGGTCCGCCATCGCTACAGCCCATAGAGCCGGAAGGTCGGCCGACCCGACAATTCTCGCACGGCGCCAAAGTCGACCAGCCTGTCAAACAGGCGCCGCAGACCTCGCTCGCTCATGCCAGGAATGGGCTGGGACGCGACAATCGCATCGTCGGAGAGCAGTTTTTCGACTACAGCATCCGATCCCTTTGCCCGCAGCTTCGGTGCAACGGCGATGAGCCGCTGGGCACGACGATCGAGCTCGGCCGAAAGCTCGACGGCCCGCAGCGCGGCGCGCGCCTGAGCCACAAGGAGGCTCTGCACGCTCTCCCGGCCTGGCCCCTGGTCCCTCTCCGCCAGGCTGGTTATTCTCGGTCGCACGCCACGCGTGTACCCGCCCGATCCTGACTGCGCTCCCAGCAGCGGCACCGCATGTTGCCAGCCCAGCCGTTGCGCGAGCAGGACGTCGGCGAGCCAGGACCCGAAACTGCGTCCGAAGCCATGGCGCTCAGCAGCCGCGAAGGCGCCGGTCAGCACCGCGACAACGCCCTCCGCCCCGGAAAGCTGGCGGAGATCCTCGATCAGATCGCTCACCGCCTCGTCGTCGCCTCCGTGACCGAGTTCGTCCAGCGCGGCGGCGAGCACAGCTTCCGTCAGCAGATCCTCTGCCGGCAGCAAAGTCAGCCGGCGCCAGGCGAGCAGGATGCGGCCGGCCGGCCCGACGTCATCGCCGGGACGGGTCAGACACACCGCGTCACGCAGGGCGCCGTCATCCTCGACGCGGCCCGCCTGTCGCGACGTCGAAGCGGCCGCCGCGAGCGCCAAGCGCTGCCGCCAGGCCCCGGCCCACCGCTCCTGCCGGCGCACGACAGCGTCGAGCGCGCCGATCGTTGCGCCTGCCACAACCGCAGCCTCGTCAAGGCTTTGCGGGCCGTCGACCGCCCGTCGCAACCAGGACGGCACCGGCGCCACGGTGGTGACCAGTTCGATCCCGGCAGGGTGAGCATTGTGGCGGAGCGACGGCTTGGGGCGAAGAATCATCGTCAATGAGGATGAACGAGCGCGGCGCTTCTGGCAACGATAATGCGAACAAACCGCCGCGCCCGTCGTAGCTCCACAACGAACGATAATGTTGCATTATCATTCGTTGTACGGGGGCTAGGGGACATGGTAGAATAGGCCAGAAAGGTAGAATTTTGGAGTCTTTCGTGTCCCTGAACATCAAAAATCCGGCCACCGTGGCTCTCGCCGACGAACTCGCGCGTCGCCAGGGCATCAGCAAGACGGCAGCCATTCATCAGGCCCTTAGCGAGCGCTTGCATCGCTTGGGCTTTGGAGAGACCGCTCAGGAGCGTCTGCTGGCAGAATTGCGCGCCATCCGAGAAAGAGTGGCACGATTGCCCGAACTGGATAGTCGCAGCGACGAGGAGATCATCGGGTATGACGAGCATGGAATCCCTAACTGATGGTGATCGATACCTCAGCCGTTGTAGCGATCCTTCGGAGCGAGCCTGAGGCAGCAAGGCTGGAACGAGCGCTGGTCTTGGACCCAATCCGTCTGGTCCCGGCAACCTGCGTGCTCGAGGCGCGCATGGTGCTGGTCAGCAGGCGCGGCGAACACGCGTTGGCCGAGATCGATCTTTGGCTGCGCAAAATTGAGGCCGACATCATTCCTGTCGACTCCGAATTGGTCGATCTGGCGACCCAGGGTTGGCTGGCCTACGGCAAGGGCCACCATCCGGCGGCGCTGAATTTTGCCGATTGCTTCTCCTATGCTTTGGCAAAGCGTGCGGACGAACCGCTGCTTTTCATCGGCAAGGACTTCTCTCAAACGGATATCGAAGCGGCATGAGCATGACTGGCGACGCGCAACGATCATCCGCTGCTTCCGGCGATGACGACATGCCCGACATCGTCGACATCATCATGGAGATGGGCGATGACGACTACGGCTCGCCCCCTCCCCTTCCAGCCATCGCCAATCCCAACCTGCCTGCGCATCTTGAGGCGCTCGCCGGCCGCGCGCGCGATTATATCGAGGCGGCGAGTTCGGCCAACACGCGCCGCGCCTACGCAGCCGACTGGAAGCATTTTTCGAGCTGGTGCCGGCGCCAAGGCATCGAGATGTTCCCGCCCGATCCTCAGGTGGTCGGGCTCTATATCGCCGCCTGCGCGTCAGGTACGGCCACTGGCGACAAAAAGCCCAACACCGTTTCAACCATCGAGCGCCGGCTTTCGTCGCTCTCCTGGAATTTTGCCCAGCGCGGCCAGCCGCTGGACCGCAAGGATCGGCATATCGCCACGGTGATGGCTGGCGTTCGCAACACCCACGCCTCCCCTCCCCGGCAGAAGGAAGCGATCCTGCCCGAGGATCTGATCGCCATGCTCGAGACCCTCGACCGCGGCACGCTGCGTGGTCTGCGCGACCGCGCCATGCTGCTTTTGGGTTTCGCCGGCGGCCTTCGCCGATCCGAAATCGTCGGCCTCGACGTCGGCAGGGATCAGACCGAGGACGGACGCGGCTGGGTCGAGATTTTTCCCGAGAAGGGTCTGCTTGTCACATTGCGCGGCAAAACCGGCTGGCGCGAGGTCGAAATCGGCCGCGGCTCCTCCGACGCCACCTGCCCTGTGGTCGCTCTGCAGACCTGGCTAAGACTGGCGCGCATTGCGCACGGACCGCTGTTTCGGCGCGTTGCTGGTCAAGGCAGAGCCGTCGGTGCCGATCGCTTGAACGACCAGGAGGTGGCACGCCTGGTCAAGCGCGCGGCCCTGGCCGCCGGCGTGCGCGGCGATCTGTCGGAGGGCGAACGGGCCAAGAAATTCGCCGGCCACTCACTGCGCGCCGGCCTCGCCTCGTCGGCCGAGGTCGATGAACGCTATGTGCAAAAACAGCTCGGCCATGCCTCCGCGGAGATGACCCGCCGCTATCAGCGCCGCAGAGATCGCTTCCGCATCAACCTGACCAAGGCGTCCGGCCTCTAAGGAGGCAAAAGCCCGTCTTGCGTCTCGCGATCCGCGCACGCCCTCCAGCCTGACCAGGCATTCTCGCCAAATGAATTGGGTCACTTCTGTCGGGACCGCCCCGGGGACCGTTTCATCGGCAGGACAGTTGCCCTTTCGGCAGCCGACCGCTCGGATCGAACACGTTCACTTTGTGCGGAAGATCGGGGCCCCAGTCCCATAGCACCAGATTGCGGTCTTCCGTCTCCGCGCCCGGAGCAAAACTCGGCACCAGAATTCCAGCGATGCCTTCAGGCCGCAGCCGGTCATAGATGGACCAGGATGCAGGTCGCTCTCCGTTGCTGAGAGCCGTGGCCCAGGCGCTGCCCATGTCGGCCAGCCTGACAGAAGATCCTCCCCTCCCCTGCTCGGTTGCCAGATCAGTGATGTCCTCGCAGTCCACCTCATAGGAGCACAGCACGCAGGGGTCGATGCGATGCGCGAAGCCCTGGTTGGCTTCCTTGACTGCCGTCATGACGGTCAGCGCCATATAAAGCGCGGGCACACCTTTGGGATTGAACCGAGCACCCCTGATCGCCGCTCCATCACCGGAACTCGGCTTGAATGCCCAACGTGGATCATGCGCCCTGTAGCAGGTTCCGACAAACCTCAAGCAAAGCCACCCAGGGCCATGTGATCGAGGTAGTCGCGAATAGCAGCGGCCTTGCCGTCCTTCACGAGGGCTTCGACGGTGCGTCCACCGAATGCCGGCAGCGGCTGGGCTCGGTACCAGGCCATGGCCTGTTCCTTGCCGCCCGCCCATTCCGTCACGCGGCTGATGATCTCGAGCATCTCGCGCAGACGGCTCTGGGTCTTGGCCGTGCGGCTGCGCTCCAGCCGATAGAGGGTTTCACGGGCAAGCCCGGCCGTCTGAGCCAACTGAGCCTTGGACATTCCAAAGCTGTCGGCCACCTGGTCAACGGCAATTTTCCCGGCCCGGTCCATATAGGACAAAACCAGAGGCTCATTGTGCACGGATATCTTGAGGGCCTGCCTCATGGAGTTCCTTGTCATATTAGTCGCCGCGTTTACTGTGCAAAACATATGGCGCTTGTCGACTGGTTTCAAGCCCGCAGGCGCATGACGTTGGTTGGTGGCTTCTGATTGCGTAAACCAGCTTGCAAGCTGCTTGGCACGTCGATCTCATAACACCACCTTGCCATTCGCCTCCTCGACCGCGCGCGGACCACCAGCAGCGGCAGTCTTACGCACAAGAATTTCCAGCCCCTAGCCGGTCATTCTTGCCGTCGTGCCATTGGCCTTAAGCGCTGCCATCAGCATGGGTCCGACCGAGAACTGTCCTGCCCTCGCCTTTTCGGTCAGCACGCGCAGATAGCCCCCGGCCGAGTTGATATGCTGCGCCCTTTGCAGGATACAGGCAATCACGATCGCGGCGACCTCCTGGCCCATCACATGGCAAGCCTCCTCATACGCCGAGGGCGACACGCCAAGGTAGCCGCGCACCTGGGCGGCGGTAATCATCAAATCGCGCCAGCTTGCGATTCCGTGGGCGGCATAGTCGGCAAGTTCGGGGCAGGCCTTCAGCACAAGTCCTATCGGAAAGCCTTTCGGCTTCTCGGCGTAGGCCGTTCTTGGTTCGACCGTCGCCCTGCTTTGTTCTAAAGCTGGTTCAAATACAAAAGTGGAGTCTGTGTTTGAATCAGATTGCTGCCGCTCGTTTTGGGACTCATTGCAGCTAGGATTCGTGGAATTCATGAAGCTTTCCAGCATCATATCCACTTCGTCGTGAAGCAAGGAGAGCTCCGCAACAATCGCTTCCAGCTCCGACAGCCCTGCCCGCCGAGGAATAGCATCCACGATTGCTCTGAACCGCCTCCAAATAGTTCCCCAGTCGCCAGGCGCGCCCTCGTCGATCGCGGCTTCGACCAGCTTGTGAATGTCGCGCCGATGGAGGGTGATCCGCTCCCGCGTTAATTTGAGCGCCCGGCTGTCGGCGCGGACCTGCTCGGCAGCCTCCTGAAACTCCGCGGCGCGTGCAAGCAGTGGCGCCAGCGAGAACCCGAACGCCTCCTCGACTGCGCCGCCCTTTGCCTTGCGAGCGAACCGTTTGCCGTTTGGACTGTCTCGGCGGATGATCAGCCCGCCATTGACCAGTTCGGCCAGGTTCCTGCGCAGCGTGGAATCGGCCATGCCGTGCGCCCGCAGTGACAGCTGCGCGTTCGAAGGATAGACCATCAGCCCGTTCTCTTCGCTGATCTGATCGTCCGGATAGAACGACAGCAGCCCGCTGAGGACGGCCAGGGCGCGATCTCCCACGCCGATGATCGTCTTGCCCTCGCACAGCCAGCGATACACCTGCCATTTCTCGACGGCGGCCCCTTCAGGAATCTTTCGTGATGCCGTGTTCGCTTGCACCAAGGCAAGCGTCATCGGCCGCCGCCCAAAAGGCGTCGTCGCATAGCCACTCTCCATTTCCCTCGCCTTTCAATCAGGCAAAAGAAAACTGCTCGTCGAAACGACGCCAACGACTCTTGACAGTGATTCGGGGAAATGCGATTCTCAGCTTGCTACAGACGTGAGAAGGGCTTCCGCGACGGTGACGTTCGGGGGCCTTTTTCTTTTGCGGTTTCAGTCTCCTGTTTTCTTTGCCGTTTCCGATGCCCTGAAAGCCTCGAAAAGCTCGTCGAGCTTGTCGGCGATGAATGCGCCGAAGGGCGATGCATCCTTTGACTTCAAGGCAAGCGTAAACACCTTTCCCGTGTCGGTGATCTTGGCTCGGACCGACTTGTCCTGGGGCACCCAGGCCTTTTCCTGAGGCTTCGATGTGGCTCGCGGCTGCTTCACCGGCGCATTCAAAAAGTCGAACAGACGAGCAAAACGAGCGTCACTGCCCGGTTCGGCGAAATCGGCACTTGTCACGTACTCTGCCGCCCGTGCGGCGGTCCCGGGATGCTCCATGAGCTTGGCAAGTTGCCACCAGCGGTCCCGGCCTATGCTCTTGGCGGCGCCGACGGCCACAATGACCTGCTCGGGAATGTTGTTGGTCACGGAGCGCATTTTCGAGAAGGTCGTATCGTCGAGCGCAAGGGCCGACTTCACGGTGTCCGGCGAATGGCCCCGCTTGAGAATGCGATCGGCAAAAAGCGTCCTTTCGATGAAGGACAGGTTGGCCCTGGCAGCATTCTCCTGGCCCTGCGCGATGACATGGTCCTCATCGCCGATCTTCTTGACGACTGCACGAACGGGCCTGCCCAGCTGGCGTGCGACCTTGACGCGCCTGTGGCCGAAGACGGTCTGAAACCGGCCGGAACTATCCGGGTGGGGCCTGACCAGAATCGGAGAATCCTGCCCTCGCTCGCGAATCGCCGCCAGCAGCTCATGAAATGCCTCATCGTCATCGTCCATGCGGTCCGAGACGAATGAGGTGTCGACCAACGCCGGATCGAGATCGACGACCGAACTCTTAGAGAGCTCCTCGAATGACTGCATGATCGACCGGGATGCCCCGCGAACCGCATAGCCCGAGACATCCCCGCTGTCGGCGACTGACGTCGCGGGGCCCATCACGCTGCCGAATACATCCTTGCGCGCCATTCAATCACTCCGATTCGCAGCTAGTCGGCTGATTTCACGAGCAAAATTTCCACTTTTTACTGCCGTAAAATGCCCCGTCATGATCGCCCCCATGCGCGATGGATGAGCGCGACAATCTCGGAATTCACCGCGTCCAGCGATTCAAGTGCCCGTTCGTAGGTCGAACGGGTAAAAGACGACTTTTCCACCTCGTAGAGCGTCTGTTTCGTCAGTCCTGCATCCGAGATTGCCGTCGACTTGAGCATGGGATTCTCAAGGATCTGGCCGGCAAGCATCGATTGCATGAAGCCGACCATCTGTGCCTGGGGAATGTCGGTGGGTTCGTAGCGCGTGATCAGATAGCGGAACCAATCCAGCTCGATCGCAGCACCGGCGGCCTTGATGGTCTTCAATATGCCGCCGAGCATCAGCAGGAACTGGCTCATCGACATCAGGTCGAGCATCTGGGGGTGGACGGTAATGAGAACCGACGTCGCCGCCGACATGGCGGTCAAGGTGAGATAGCCAAGTTGCGGCGGGCAATCGACCACGACGACATCATAGCGCTCGTCGACCTCGGACAAGGCCTTTGCAATCCTGGTGAAGAACTGGCGGCCAACGCTGGACGATTTGTCCTGCATGGCAAGCGGCGTGTCGTACTCATACTCCTGCAGCTCGAGGTTGGCCGGGATGATATCCAGGCCCGGAAAATTGGTAGGCACGATCACGTCGGATATCGGCTTGCGCTCGTCGTCGTACCGGATCGCCTCATACAAAGAGAGATTGCGATCGAGTTCCGGCTGGAAGCCATGCAGGGCCGAAAGTGACGCCTGCGGGTCGAGATCGATGGCAAGCACGCGGTGCCCGGTCAGCGCAAGGTGCTGGGCGAGGTGGGCAGCCGTTGTTGTCTTGCCGCTGCCGCCCTTGAAATTGACGACAGCAACGACCTGGAGCTTGTCTCCAGGCTTGCGGTGCGGGACGTATTTTTTTACCTCGGTCCTGCCATGCCGATCCAGAAAATGGCGCAGTTCAAGCATCTGTTCGGCGGTATAGGAACGGCGGCCGGAAGGTATCTGCTCGGGCAGGGGGCCCTTGCCCTCCAGATGGAGGCGCTTGAGATTGTTCTGCGAGACCCCGAGGTAGTGGGCCACTTCCGCCAGCGAAAAAGGGCGAAGTGTCTTTGTTGCATTTGGCGGAAACTTCTCCATGCGGAGTTGGTTAAGCCGCCGCGATATCTCTGCGCCCTGCTCGAGGATCTTGTCATCGAACTCGAAGCGTGGCAGCCGCATGGAGATGTTCATTTCTGTCGAAACCTGAATTGGCGCTTTTTGTGAGCAATTCACTCAACAAGCGCCATTAAGCTCCGATTCGGCCGGCTCCGGCAAGGAGTTTTGGGTTAACAAAAGGTTAACGTCACTGACCGGCTTTTCTTGCTGCCAGCTGCTCTTGCCATCACGAAGGCAGCTGCTCAGTTTTTTGAGCGCGGTATTGTCTTGCTATCCAAGCTAACGGCATGTTTTCTCTGTCATAAGGATCATATTTTACGGCAGTAAATCGGGCACACTCAGAGGCGGGATGCAAGTGCCGGCGGGCAGGGCAGGGCAGGGCACCGGATCCGATGGCACGTCGCCGGTTGGGTTCGTTGTCGCTTAGAGTAAGCTGCTCAACGCCAGACTGACTCTTTCAGCTCGAGGAGCGAACCGGCTGGGGGCGAGGCCGATATCGGAATAGCCGACTACAATGAAGACCGTGAGGGGAGACCGTTGACGGAGTGGGTGAAGCCCTCCTCAAGGCCGAGGTTAAGCCCCTGGAAGCATACTTTCCGGAACGAGACAGCCTCGAGTTCATGCGGAGAACGCTCCCCGGTCCCATAGCGGCAAAGCTCGCTCTCAACACCGTGGCGCACTGGACTTGGAGCACCTGCGTCAGCATGGCAGCAGCGGCGTCGTCGAGTTCGCCGTGCCTTCCGGCGAAAGCACCGACACGCCGGTGCCACGGCAGTTCGGTGTCGTCCTCCTCATCGCTCAACATACCACGCCACGCGGCCCTGCTCCCGGGCAGAAGTGCGGGAGAAGCCCAGTTGCAAACTGAGTAAATGTAACGCCGGGCCGTCAGAAGGACACCGCGACCGGATCGGCGAGGGCCGCCACGGCGTCGGGCTACGCGTTCACATCCGCAGCCCACAGGCCGGAAACCTCAAGCTGCGCATCAGGACCGTTTCGTCCTCAGTCCACGGCCCCGAAGCAGCGCATCAGCCGGCGCTTTAGGGCCGCTACGAGCAGCTGGCTCGAGGCGCCAGAATCGCTGCCAGTACGAATCATAGGGCGGAGCCAGCGCGTGTACCGACACGACCATGGTCGCGATTATTCGGAGTTCTTGTGTCCTGCTTGGTGTCCGGTCGACTTCGAAGACCAGGTCAGCCACCGCTGGCATATTGGGTTATCGCGATGAATCGCTGGCGCACAATCTCGACCCGGCCCTGCGGCCCTCTGATATTGCCTTCCAGAAAGTCGTCGAAATCTGGGGCTGCAAGCAGGTCTTTGAACTGGTCGCCGATATAGGTACGGACCTCGTCTTCCGCGCCTCCCAGCTCAGCAACCAACTCTTCTCGGCCGTCGACGATCAAGAGTATGTCCTCGGCATCCCGGCTAGAAAGCAGATCCTTTCCACCTCTGCCAAGGTATGCCTCCAGCTTCGTCGCGACGAAGAGTGCCGGTGTCAGGCGACGGATGATGAGCTTATCGTCCAACGGACAATCGACCGCCGTCTCAATACCCGCTTCATACCAACGATTGCTGAATCCGAGGATTTTGGGATCGTCCGGCATGAAGTCGACTTTGATCCGGCCAAGATGCATTCGGCAAATGACACTGTCGTTGGGTGACTCCGAGAAACCCCGCTCTCGAAGCCGTTCCAGGAGTTGCGCCCATTCCGAAAAGCCGGCCAGATCGACAATTAGGTCGACGTCGTCAGTCGCCCTGACATCCTCGAGCGTGATGGCATCGGTGATGAAAAGAGCGGTCGTACATCCGCCGACGAACACAAGACGCTTGCGCAGGTCATCGCCTAGAGCTTCCGCGACAGCCCTTAGCATTGCTAGTAGCTGGCCTTGGATGCTGGTCATTTCTGCGCGAGCCTTTCCGCAAGACGCTCCGCCGCGAGGCCAGCCTCGCGCTGGTTTCCGAGTCTTATTGCGTCCGCAAGGGCAAGATACTCGTACAGCCGATCATCCCTTTGAACGGCTTCAGGAACGCTTTTAAACATCGGCGTCACCGATTGTCCCATGTTGCGGCCGCTGGCATAGGGCCACACATAGATGTAGCTGCCAGCGCTTATTAGCACGTTCTTTAGGATGGGCGCCGCAAAAGCGGTCGGGATTCCGCGCTGCATTGCTCCGGGCTTCGCTGGAAAAACGAACTTCAACCCGTGCACGATGAAATTCTGCAGGTTCCTGCGGCTCGGCTTCGCTCTGCCCGTATCTCTATCCCTGGCCGCGATACCGGAGGCAAGACTTCGATTTATGGATGCATTGACCTCCGTCTTGCTTATGCCAAGAGAAGACTCCAGATTGCGGACCGAGTATGGATCCTGGCCCTGCGCTTCTGAGCGCAGAGTTTCGACACCTTTTTCTTTCTCCTGCTCCTGAAGGCTGATGAGCTTGAGCAGGACGACGATGTCCTGGCTTTTCATTTGATTCCGATCCGCTGTCTGCTGTCCGTTGTCCGAGGACAACGGACACCTACACGGGGAGTGCGGTTCTGTCAAAGAGTATCAAGAACCCCTGCAGCTTACGTGGCCCACTAAGAATTCGACCGCATTCAGAATAGAGCAGTGCGCGTTTTAATTTAAGACGATCCCGCTGCGCTGATCCGTCTTGAATTTCGGCGCCTTCATCGAAAAACCTTGCAGTTCCGCCTATTGTTTTTTCCCAAAAAAAATATCGAGTTCTCGCAACGTTGCGGAATGCATCATTGCGAGGTGAAGCTAATCCCCGTCGAGCGCGCGGCGCAGCAATTCGACCAGGCGTTCGATCGCTTGGCTGTGAGCAGAGCCGGTCGGCCGCCGTGCGAAAAAATCATCAACGCTGATCCAGTTGGTCGCGTCGGTGCTCGTCCCCGGTGCCACACATTCAATATAAAGATGCAATTCGTCTGGTTCAAAGACAACCATCCAGTTTCGGCTGTGGTCCCCCGCAAGTCGGTAGGTCAGTGTGCTCATGGCAGGCAACTCCTCACCGCCAGCTTGCCTATCTGCCCTGAGATTTCTATCCCCAGAAATCGGTATTGACGCCTCAGGCGAAGTCTGCCGCCACGCTCCGCAAGAAGGCGAGCGTCAACGCAATCGCCATGTTGTCTCGCGGCCGCGCCTGGCTCTCGCAGATATCGCTATGCGCCATCAGGTGTGCGGCGCACCTTGCATTGATTCTCGGGTTCTCCCATGCAAGGCCTCTCCACAAGGGCAGACGACCGCGCAGGAACGCTTCAGCATCTTCCTGGCATTTGGTGAACCGGACGGCTCTTCGACAGTAGGAGCAGGCAAATATCGCAATCCAGGTAAGGTTCCCAGCTATGGCCCGCTCGACCCCGCCACGATCTCAGCATACCGCTCCCTGGGATCTCCCCAATCGGTCTATGTTCAGATGATATGGCGCTTCGGTTTGATCCGTTCAGAGCGCATGGGAGAGGTGCGGGCCTGTAGGGCAGGAGCTGGCACCGTCCGTTCCGCCCTCCTAGTCGAGATCAGGTGGGAGCGGCGGGACGGCTGCGTGACGAACAGAGTCGGGGCTCCTCATTCAAGAGCCGCAGCTTCGGTCTGTTCGTATTATGCGCCTTTTTCGCCCTGAGCATTTGAGACGTCGCGTCGCAGCCTTTCCGGGCCACTGGGCCGTATACGCGCTACCGCGCTCAGCTTTAGCTCCGACTCCAGTCCTGGAAAGCCAGCCAGCGTATAGGCCGCGGCCATCGAGCCAAACCGCTTTTTGAACACACGGTATATGGGCAAATCGGAGTCCGCATTAATCAGCGACAAGGTGAGGTGCCCGTGAGCGGCGCGCAGCCGCCGAAATCCGTCTAGAAGCTCTTCGTCCGAGTACTTTCGCAGAGCTCCCCGCCGATCCGGTACGTAGCCGACCGCCGCATAGACCGCCTTCAAGCTGCCGAAAAGCCGGACATAGCACTGTCCTGACGCAGTATACGGACAAGCATTGATCACGGTGAGGCTGAGTCGTTTCTTCTCTTTCAATAGCCGCTTCAGGTTTTTGAGCATTTCGGGCTTTGTATAGGTGTACCCGCGCTTTCCCCTTGCGAGTTGCGCCCTCTCGAATATCTGAACCGTTACAATCGGCTCCATGACCCGGATTCGGACCCATTTATCGGGAGTGTTTGGCTTGGATTGGCTACTCATACTGTGCGACGTTCGGTTGTAGACATAGTAGCCTATCATCAACTCGCTTTTGAGGAGGGATGCGACGCGCCCGGTCGTCCACACATCGCCGTATGTGGAGGGCACTCCTTCCTTGTTCAGACGAACCGATATGCCGGCCATGCTCTGCCCTTCAGCAACAAACATGTTGAAGATGCGCCTAACAAGCTCGATTTCGTTTGGCGGGCCGGGCACAAGGAGAACGCGGTCGCCAGCGAGCCCTTTCTGTTCTCCAGAGCCGAGAAGGTAACGGGGCTCCCCATCTTTATCCAGCAACAGTCGCCTGACGCCGTAGGGCACAGGTCCGCCCTGGCTGAATCCGAGACGAGCCTGCTGCAGGTGCGCTCTGGAGACCTTTGCGGATAGCTCGCGGCTGTACTCGCTTGCCATCACCCGTTTCATATTCTTGAGGATTGCAGAGACCATGCTGCCGTCGTTCTCGAATTGTTCGCCGCAATATTCCACCGCGACGCCTGCGTCACGACAGAGAAACTCGTAATGAGCGGACTGGTCCGTATCCGGAAAGCGGCCCCAGCGGCTGACGTCAAGAACGAGGATTGCCGAGAAAGTCTTTTGGCCAGTCATGACATCGGCCAGTAACTGCTTCAGTCCGTCGCGACCTCTTATGCTCAGGCCGCTTTTCCCAGCGTCTTCGTAAGTTTGGACGATAGTGTATCCGCGCCGCTCCGCGTACTCTGTAATGGCCATCGCCTGGTTCTCCAGCGAATAGCGTTGATGTTCAGTGGACATGCGAATGTACTGCGCCGCACGGATAGGGGGCGCTGTCTGCAACTCGAAAGCCATGGGGTCTCCTTGGGCTTGAACAACCCCAGAGACACGAAATGTCTTTCAGAACTCTGTCGCATTCTGTGAATTCCCATTCGGCGGCCACGAAATTGGGCGCGCAGATCTCCTGGCAAAGGGATGATTGGACAGCGCAATGGCCGGAAAGGGATGCGGTGAGGTGCGGGCGCCCAAGGGGTTTTGGCAGCAGAATCAAGGGGCAGCTTTTCCCCGCACTCGCGCAAGTCCTTGCCCTCCTGGCAATGCACGAGTTTGTTGCCTGCTCGCACAAAGGGCTCGAAACCGGTAAGGTCCTGGGTTAGAAGAGCTGGCAGGATGCCCCTTATGAAAAACCCGACGATGGACGATACCGACGATGGGCGCCCGAATGGCGGACGCAGCGCTCTGTTCACGCCGCCCGGCGATGCGTCCGGCGCGGAGCGGGTTTCGCGCCGGCGCAAGGCGCTGCTGTCGTCCTCGATGGTCGGCTCGACCAATCGCGGCCGTGTGCTGCAGGCCCTGTTCGATCTTGGGCCGACGAGCAGGGCTGAACTGGCCCGCGTGGCCGGGGTCAACCGCACCACCATTTCCGGAATCGTGCAGCCGCTGATCGACGATCAGGTGCTGGTCGAGAGCGACCCGGTTCCTGCCAGTCCGGGCGGCGGCAAGCCGGCCCGGCCGCTGTGGTTCTCGCCCAATGCCCGTCCGATCTGCGGTGTGCTGCTGATGCCGGATGCCGTGCATGCCTGCGTGGCGACGCTCGACGGCAAGATCGAATCGGAACGCAAGATGGCCCTGCCGGACGGCAGGGGGCCGGTCCGGCCAATCATCGAGTCGATCACTGAATGCGTCGGCGACACTCTCTCCAGGGCGCGGCGCATGCCTCTCGGGATCGGTGTTGGCGTCGGCGGCATGGTTGACACCGATCGCGGGTCGATCGTCGCTGTCAATCTCGCGCCGGCGCTCGACCGCTACCCGCTCGCCGACGATCTCGGGCGACGCTTCGGCCTGCCGGTCAAGCTCGACCATCATCCGCGCGCCTTGCTGGTCGGCGACCGCTGGTTCGGCGCCGGGCGCGGCGTCAGGCAATTCGCGGTCGTCTACACGGGCGAGGTGCTGGGCGGCGCACTCTATTTCGACGGGCACCTCTATCGTGGCACGGCAGGCGCAGGCGGCGAACTCGGACACACTTTCGTGCAGCTCGACGGCGAGCCCTGCCGCTGTGGCAGGCGCGGCTGCTGGGACACCATTGCCACCTTGAGCTGGCTCCGGCGAGAGGCCGCCCGCACGGCTCTGCCAGAGCCAGACCTGATCGACTCGGCCCGCCTCGTCGACATGGCGGCGCGGCGGCTGCCGGGAGCGGCTGAGCTGCTCGACCGCTATGCCCGCAACGTCGCCGTCGGCATCGCCAATCTGCAGCAGACGGTGGCGCCCAACATTTTCATCATGCATGGCGATGTCGTGCTCGGCGGCGATTGCCTGCTCGGCGCAATCGCGGAGCATGTCCGCGCCATGGTTCCGTCACGACCCGGCGGCGCGATCGAATTCATTGCCGGCGATGCAGGTGACCGGGCCGCCCTCCTAGGCGCAGCCGGTCTGGTGATTTCCGAGCTGCTGCAGCTTCCGATCTAGGTATTCCGACACCCAACTATCCAGCGAGCCCCGGATAGCTTTGGAACCAGGGCTGCATACGTTCGAACTGAGCCGCCATCGCCAGAACGGTTTCGTCGGCGTGCCGCCGCCCGATGATCTGCAGGCCGACCGGCAGGCCCTGCGCCGTCAGGCCGGCCGGAACCGAAATCGCCGGATGGCCGGTATAGTTGATCGGATAGGTCATGCACCAGCCGATCAGCGGATCGACCGCCTCGCCATTGATCGATGTCGGCCCGATCGTGTTGCCGTCGGGGGCATTCTTGACGGGCGGAACGGCCAGCGTCGGCGAGACGATCAGGTCATGGGTTTCGAATAGATCCTCGAGGCCGTCATGGACGCCGGTGCGCAAAAGATCGTCGAGCGCATGGTCGACGGCGGACACCTTGTAGGCGCCCTCCAGCATGGCGAGGAACTGCGGGGTGAGCACCTTGGCGTGCTTGCCCATCAGGTCGATGCCCTCCTGTTTCCAGTACACGGCGATGGCAGCATAGTGGATCGAGATCGTGCGCACCCAAAGCGCCGCCAGTTCCTTGTGATCGGCCCTGAAATCGAGCTCGACCTCATCAACCTCAATGCCATGTGCTCGCATGACATCGACGGCCCGGGCAACGACGGTGGCGACCCCGGCTTCGACCGGAAAATTGCCCAGTCGCGGGCTGTAGGCGACGCGCAGTTTCGGCGTCCGCCCGGCAACGGCGCCGACATAGTCAACGCCGTCATCCGGCAGGCAGAACGGGTCGCGGTTGTGAGGCCCGGCCATGATCTTGGTCATCAGCGCGGCGTCCGCAACGGTGCGGGTCAGCGGTCCGATATGGACCAGAGGATGTCCCCACAAGAAGGCGTCGGGGCGAGTCACCGAAGGAATGCGGCCGAAAGAGGGCTTGAAGCCGACGGTGCCGCTGAACGAGGCGGGGATGCGGACCGAACCGCCGCCGTCCGTGCCTTGCGCCAGGGCCGCCATGCCGTCGCCGACCGCTGCCGCACTGCCGCCGGACGAGCCGCCGGAATTGTAGCCGATCGCGAAGGGCGTGCTGGTCGGCCCGAAGCGCAGATTGTCGGTGATGCCTTTATGGCCGAACTCCGGCGTGTTGGTCTTGCCGAGCACGATGGCGCCTGCGTCGAGCAGGCGCTCGACCGCCACAGCACTTGTTTTGGGCACCCGGTCGTGCACCGCCCACGACCCCATCGAGGTCGGCACGCCGGCCATATCGTCGAGGTCCTTGATACCGACGGGGACGCCATGCAGCGGTCCAAGCGGACCGCCTGCCATCACGGCCTTTTCGGCGGCCCGCGCAGCTTCCATCGCCTGGTCGCCGAGAACCAGCGTATAGGCGTTGACCACCGGGTTGCGCGCCTCGATGCGGCGCAGATAGGCCTCGGTCACTTCAACCGGCGACAGGTCGCGGCGCCGGATGCGCTGGGCCAGTTCCGTGGCCGGCAGGAAACAGATCTGGTCGTCTGCAGAAGTCATAAGCCGTTCCACCTTGTTGGGTGCTATTTGATGAACACTGGATTTGCCGCGCCGCCGGTGCCCTTGCTCACTTTGACCGGACTGGCGCAGTAGAAGCCTTCGTAGCGGCGGTCGGAGGCACAATCTGCGGCCAGCAGGTCGAGCGATGCCATTTCGGTGAACACCACGCCCAGATTGCGCATCAGCGCGGCGTGCAGCACCAGCATCAGCCCGGTCTCGGGCTCGTAGGTTGTCTCATTGGCCAGCGTGTCGGTAACCAGACAGGGGATCTGCATCTCATCGAACCAGCGCACGAGGTCGAGGCTGAAGGTCAGTCCGGGTTCCCAATATCCATCGCCAACGCGCTGGCTTCCCGCCGCCAGTGCGCCGACCCAGCCGGTGCGAACGAGAAGGATGCTGCGCGGCAGGATATCGACCGCTTGGGCCCGGGCGCATTCCATGAGGTCGCGATGCGTGAATGTTTCAGCGCGCTCAAGGGCCGGTTTGCCGCGGAACCGGGCGATGTCGAGCAGCACGCCGCGTCCGACGATCCCGCGCTCCGCGATCGGCATGATGCTGGCCTTGGTCATGCCGCCATTGGTACTGCTTGCCGCGAAGCCGTTCCAAAGCGTGTCGTCGAACCACATGTGGCCGAGCGCGTCGCAATGCGTGCCGGCCTGTGCGAAGCTGGTGATATAGTCGTCTGCGAATTCGAGGCCGCCGGCAAGCGGTTGCCAGTGGCCATTCTCGAAGCCGGCCTTGTCGGCGACCATGAAATGCTTGGCCGGCCAGCGGCCGGGAAAGACGGCATCGCCCTCAGAGGTCCCGACCGGCACGCCGAGCGTGAAGGTGCGGCCGTCCCGCACCGACGCCAGGCCGCGCTTGACCTCGTCGGCGGTCAGATAGTTGAGCGCTCCGATCTCGTCGTCGGCACCCCAATGCCCCCAGCGGCTCGGCGCATTGCCCAGCAGCCGGCGCAGCGTCATCGTTTCAGCCGCGCTCATGCTTCCGCCTGCGCGGTCGCCGGCTGCCTGGCGCCGGTGATATAAGCGACGACGTCCTCCATGTTGGTGCCGGAACTTGCGAGATCGGCGATCTTGCGGCCCCTGCGCATCACCACCACGCGGTTGCACACCTGCCAGAGATGATCGAGATTGTGGGTGACCATGACGATCGTCAGCCCCTGGGCGCCGAGTCGTTTGATGAGGTCGAGCACCTCACGGGATTCGCGCACGCCGAGCGCCGCGGTGGGCTCGTCGAGCAGCAGCAGCTTATGGCCCCAAAAGGCACCGCGCGCGATCGCCACCAATTGGCGCTGGCCGCCGGACATGCGATCCACCGGTTTGCTGCGCACCCCGGGGATATCGATGTGCAGTTCCTCGAGGCCGCGCATCGCGATGTCGCCCATCGATTTGCGGCGGATCCAGCGCAGCAGCGCCGGGCCGCGGCCAAGCGCAATCTCGCGGCCGAGAAAGAAGTTTTCGGCGGCAGTGAACGTGCCGATCAGCGACAGGTCCTGATAGACCGTCTCGATGCCGAGGCGTTGCGCTTCGGACGGCGGCGACAACTTTTGCGGCCGCCCTTCGAGGATCACGTCGCCGGAAGTCGGGTCATGCGCGCCGGCCAGGATTTTGATCAGCGTCGACTTGCCGGCACCATTGTCGCCAACGAGGCCGAGTATGTCGCCCCTGGCGATGTCCAGCGAAACGTCATCGAGTGCCTGGATGCCGCCGAAGCTGCGGCAGATCCGGCGCAGGCTGAGCAGCATCTTCTGCGCCATGGCCTATCCCCTCGCATAGCGGCGGCCAATACCGCCGAGCGCTACGGCGAGGACGAGAAGGCAGCCGGTGAACAGGAACTGCGTGAAGATCGGCGCGCCGATCATGGCCAGCCCATTGTTGCCGACGGCGACCGTCAGCACGCCGATCAAGGTGCCGAGGATATGAAACTGACCCTCTCGCAGCGCCGCCGAACCGAGGAAGGCGGCCGAAAACGACGTCAGCATGAAGCTGTCACCCGCCGTCACCTGGCCGGAGCCGAGATTGGAGGCCATCAGCACGCCACCTATAGCAGCACAGGTGCTGGCGATGGCGAAGGCAACGATGCGGCTGCGATCGACGTCGACGCCGGCGCGGCGCGCTGATTCCGGGCTGACGCCGATGGCCTTGATGTGTTGGCCCTGCACTGTTCGGTTGAGGATCACCCACAGCAGCGCAAGCACGACGGCCATGATGATGACGAGGTGCGGCACTCCGGCAATCCGGCCGATCGCGATATTGGTGAATTCGCGCGACTGGGTGAGCTGCAGCGGAATTCCGCCCGAATAGGCGTAGTTCAGCCCGACGACGATGGTGCCCGTGCCAAGCGTGGCAATGAAGGCGTTCACCCCGATCTTCGAAACGACAATGCCGTTGACAATGCCGACGACCGTTCCGAGGCCGACGACAAGGAAGATGGCGGGTAGGATCGGCAAGCCACTGCTGCTCAACAGCCCGACCACGAGCAGCCCGCAGAAACTCGCGACATAGCCGATACTGAGGTCGAAATCACCGGCGACGAGTGGCACGGTGAGGCCGGCCGCGACAATGGTGCCGATCGCCATGTCGTTTACGATGTTGCGAAAATTGCCGATGGTTGCGAAGGTCCCCGGCTCCAGCACCGAGAATATCCCCAGCATCGACGCCAGCACGATGATGGTGCCGTAGGTCCCAAGCAGGCGCATGAGCAACGCGCGCCGCTGTCGGGCATTGGGCGAGGCATAGCCGGTCTGCGTTGACGGCAGGACGCGGGGCGCCTCTGCCGGAGCGTGGGTTTCAGGCAGGGAATGATCAGCGGACATGGCGGCTCTCATGACAGCACTCCGGCCCGGCCAGTCAAGTCCGGCCCAGACCCACAATCAGGAGAGCTTACTGCGGATTGTCCTTGATGAACTTGTCGACGTTGTCTTTGGTGACGAGCGTATAGCCTGGCACGAAGGATTTGGGCTTCCACTGGTCGCCGGCTGCCAGGATGTCGGGAATCTGATCGACTAGCATTTTGCCTGCCGAAGTCAGATCGACACCGAGCGTGGCGGTCATCGTCCCGTCCTTGACAGCCTGGACAGCGGGCGCCGTGGCGTTGAACGAATAGACCTTCACGTCGCTGCGGCCGTTCTGCTTCAGCGCCGCGATCGCGCCCATAGCGTTGTCGTCATAGCAGTTGAAGATGGCGAACGGCCCCTTGGCGTTGGCATTGGCTGCAAGCCAGGCGCTGGTCGCGGCCTGCGAGGATTCGGCAGCACCCGGGATGCTGATCTCGTGCGAGGTCGCCTTGAGCCCCGGATTTGCCTTGACCGCCGCATCGAAGGCGTCGGCTCGTTCGCGGCACGGAATGCCGGGATGGTAGGTGAGGTCGAGTACAGTTCCGGACTTGCTGATGTCCTTCAGCATCAAGTCGATCAGCGGTTGCGCAGCACCGGTACTTGCAGATAGCGCGATCCCGTCTGCCATGCCGCCGCCGGCCGAAAGGACGGGGATCTTTGCGTCCGCCGCCGCCTGGAGCCCGGCCGCCAGGCCCGTCGAATCGAAGACAGTGACGATGATGGCGTCCACCTTCTTGGTTGCCAGCTGCTTGATACTGGTGATCGCTTGCGAAGGATCGCCATTGGCATTGAGCGTTTCCACCGACCAGCCCTTCGACTTGGCTTCCTGGCTCATCGTGTCGACCATCTGGTTTGTGTCGACGTCGGATGTCGAGAAGGTGACGATGCCGATCGTCAGCTTGTCATTCGCGGCGAGGGCGGCCGACGTGAAGGATGCTGCGACGAGCGCTGCGGTCGAGAGTTTCTGAAAGCGGTTCACTGTGCGTATCCCCTGTTGACCGAGTGTTCCAGCTCACCTCCAGACCGCGCAGCAGCCCAGCTTGGGCGCCGTCTACAGGTCGTCACAGTCAATCTGTTTGTTCGTGCGAGCCACGTACTAACTATAGACACAAGCTCTTATGCCGCGCAACGCTAATTTCAACCGGCTTTGGTGACTCGAGGTTCAATCGCTGTGGGGCCCTTGGGGCAAGCGCGCAGCTAGGCCGCCTTCTTGATCTCCGCGACCTGAACGCCCAGTCGGAACGCCTGACCGTCTGCAAACGAACGCGCGTAGCTCTCAGATGTAAAAGGGACCGTGGTGGTGGTGCCGTTGACCGTCACGCGAACCGACCACTCTTTGTCCCTAATGATTTCAACGGCATGTTGCTCATGCGCAGCCATGCACTCCTCCCAGAATCTTCCGTTGAGGATGGGAGGATAGCGTCGTAAAACTGGTTTGCATGCAAATAATCCGACACCGCGACGTCGAAATGCCGAAACTCGCACAGCTAGGCTTAAGTCGATGGCCTCGCCTTGAGCTGTTCAAGGTATTCCTTGGCGAGGTTGAAAAGTGCGGTGGCAGTCTCTTCAGCCTCCGCCCGGAAGCGGACATCGCGGGTGACAATGCTGGAGGTCATGTTCGCGCCAACTGCGGATGCTTGAAGCGACCGCTCCGTCGGCTCAAAGAACGTTCCGCTCCGCCGGGTTTCGCTCTATCAACTCCGCCACAAGGCGTTGAAGCCGCCAGAGGCTGCTGTCATGTATGCCTTTGGCTTCGAGGTGAGAAACCGTGTTGAACAGGTATTCGGCCCCGCTTCCCCAATGACCGCAGGCCAGGGCCAGGACATCGGCAACGGCTTCAAGCGACTGACGACCGGCATAGAGAGGTGACGCGCGGTTCATCACAAAGGCCAAGGCCGAGATAGGCCCGGAAGCGGTCGCCACCGTGATCCACCGGGGCATGCTGTTGGCCGGCTTGTAGGTGAATTCGCGTCGAAAGAGTTTGCCGAATTGGCGTTCGAGGTTGTCCTTTGGCAGGTCGTACAGGACGCCGCTGCATTGCCCCCCACGATCGAGGCCCATCATAAGGCCTGGCTGCTCCGGCGTGCCCCGAAAACGGGTCATGCGAAAGCAGAAAGCGCGATGCCACCCACGAGCGAGGCCTACCTGCTCACCGATATGCTCGATCTCCGGCTTCCAGATCAAGGAGCCGTAGGCGAACAGGCGGGTCGGTGCTTTCGGGGCCGGATGAGTTCGGATCATTTGCTCGACCCAGCTGTCGTAGTCGGCATCGGTGTGTAGCTCGGCACCTGGCGTCAAACCCTGGTCCTGAACGACCTTGTGGACCCGCGCGACCTGGTCCGCGGTCAAGGTCGGCTTTCTCATTTGGCTCGGCATCCCGTGCTCCATCGGATCAGGATCGCGTATCCTTGGCAGATACTACGGGCGTTGCAAGATACGAACCGATGCACGGCGTGAATGAGTCTTTGCCCCTTCACCGATGACAGCAAAGCGCCCCGCATATTCGCCCTCGAACGATTCCATGTGGTTTCGGCAATCTAGGTTTGGGAGACGCTTTTCTACTCACTGTGAAACCCTGACCAACAGCTTGCCGAAATTGCGGCCCTTGAGAAGACCGATGAAGGCCATCGGCGCGTTCGCGAGTCCCTCGACAATGTCCTCACGATATTTGACCTTCCCCGCTTGGAGCCAGGCCGAAACGTCCCTGCCGGGGCGCTTCGACGTGTGCTGTTTGGGACATGCAGAATAATTGGCGGAGTGCCAGAAAGTTCCTCCGCACTCGCGCTTCGCACCGCGGTGCCACCCACAGCGTCTTGCCTAAGGGACTTTGCGGTGTAATTCGCTCGCGTTCGAATTGAGAGCGACCTCGGACTGAACTCGCGGATTACCAGGCGGACAAAAAAACCCCGGCGTGGGTCGTTGCGCCGGGGCTTTGGGCACGTACAAGCTACACCAACATGTCCGTTTATGAACGTGCGCTAATAAAGTGAAAAAACGGTGAACCACGCATGGGCTGAAGGGCGCACGCTCAAAGCTGGGGTGAAGCGGCAATATCAGTGATGACAAGTTGCGCACCTGATTGTTCCACCCAGCTTTCGACCGAACGAGGGGGCGAGTATGCCGGCTGTGTTGATTTGCCAAGATGATGTACTCCGTCACCCCTCATGCCGATGAAGGGAGCCCGCTCGAACCGCAAATCTCGAAATGTCTAGTGATGGCCCCTGGACCCCGCACATTCGGGGATTCGAAACTGATTTCCAGGTGGTGCTAAGCAAGGCCGGCAAGGTGGAGACGATCACCGTAATGCTAGTATGCTCATACATCGCGCTTTGCTCTGAGGGCGGCCCAGCAGCTTGGGTTAGGGGGGCCGCTGGGCCTGACCAGCGAGCGTTCGGGAATGCTCGACTGGCTGGTTAGTATTTTAGATAAATCTAATATAATCGAACCATGCGAACGAAGTACGCGGCGGTAAGAAAGTGGCTGGCGTCCGATTCACTTACCGCGCGCTTTTGCCTTGGGTTCTGGCGCGCTTTCGGACGGGTTTGCAGCCAATTTTGCAGATCGCCGATCTGTTACCCACAGGGACTTTTTCCTCGCCACCAAATCGTCACGATCGCCCTCAGCGGTCGCTCGGCTATGCATGGCAGCTATGGCGTAGTCGGCTCTGTTGGTTCGATAGTCTTCTTTTTGGACAGTCATCGTTTGCTCCCAGTTTCATAGCCCCTCTTTTGCCCTGGCGGGGAGATTAACTGCCGGTGCATTACGCGAGTCAATCGATGAAACGACCACTCCGCAATCGCCAGGGCGGGAAGCAAGCCGACAATTTTAACGTTGGAACGGCTTACAGAGTGCCGGCAACACAGCCGCCCTTTCGTCGGGCTGCGTTGATCGCGTCCATGTTGCCCTTCAGCTCGGCTCTTGGCTTCACGTGCCTTGATGTCTGTGTTGTCCATCATGCTGCCAACCTGCAAGCCAAGCCAAAACACGCCGTCCACGTCATGGCGGGCGGTTCTGTCTTGTATGGCCATTATCGGCGCCAGGTCGGAACTCGTTCGGTAAAGTTCGGCTTCCAACTGGCTGCAGGACTTGCCCGCGTATACGCTGGACGAAACCAGCGTGGGCTTGATGTCGGCTGGGCGAGTAGCGCAGCCCGACAAAACGCTGATGGCTACAAACGCACATAACTTGATTCAGTGCTTCCCCCCAAAATGCCCGCGGCGAGCAGGCGCTGAGGGCAGGACGAAGTAGTCTATGTGCCTTGACGGCATGCGGAATATATTCCTATTTTGCGGGATGCCGCACCCTCGCCGACACGAAGCCGTTTCCGAATATCACCTCGCCAAAATTGAACGACAGGCGTGGCTTCTGACGGTAGAACTCCGCGACGCGCAGTTGTCGCTCAAGCCATTTGGCGAGCATTGGGAAGCGATCGAGCATCTGCATCGGGACATAAAGCGGGCGCTCAATCTGCTTAACAATAGGCCAGCGGACTACGAGGAGCCGCATTTCGCGCCCATGTCGCGAGGGTGAAGAACTAGCCTGTCAGTTTAGTGAAGTCGTGGCGCCGCGCGCGAACATGTGCCAGCAAATTCGTTTCGTTTACGACCCCTGATTGAAAGAGATTCAGCGTGGTCGAGGCCAGAATCTGACCGTCTATCGGGGTGCTGTACCATTTGGCGTCGGCGGTTACCTGGTCGACAACCCGCTGGCAGATCGCCCGATCTTTAGGTCTAAGGAACTGACTATTCAGTGCTCGTAGCATCTCGACGCCTTGAAACGGGGAGTCACCTGTCTCCCGCGCGATACCCATGCGTGGTCTCCGAGCATCGACCCTAAACGCATTCAGACAGAAAATTGCCATTCGTTTGAGTGGTACCGATGTCGCATGGATAAGCGGCGGTCCAAGAGCTAATCCACCATGTCGCGCAGCGGCTTCTTGCGCTTTGGCGTCCTGTACTTCTCGACCAGCCTGACCTTGTCGACGTCGATCGTCACCAGCGGTCCCAGATCGACGGTCACCCTGCCGCCTTCCTCGTATGCGCGTGATCTCTCCGGTAAGCTCGATCTGCTGCCGCTTCTTCACCTTGATATGTGGCTGTGATCGCCACCACGTCACCAACACCTATGCCCGCCGCCATTCCATGAGTCTGGTGCGCTCGGCGCCTTACTCAAGATATTGCTAATTATGGATGAGCCCGCTTCCTCCAATCGATGGATGAAGCCGATCGTGGGCCGGTGCTACTTTGATGCATCGCGCGACTTACGCGACAAGTGCTGGCTCCAGGGGCAAAATATGAGCAAGACGACTCTCATTGCTATCGCAATCCTCGCGATCAGTCTCGGCTGTGCCGAAGCCAAGGACCGTAAGGTCGAAACCGCGACCCTCGGCACGTACGCCAATTCGAAGGACCTGCCGGTTTGTACCGCGTCAAGCTCACTCTTCGAAGTCCTCGGTGATAAATGTTTTCTCGTCACAGGTTCGATGATCTATGGCGACATCGCCGAACTCTCCCGGACAATCACTTTGAGTTGGTAGCCGAAGCAACAACCTCCCAGCGCGGCCTCCATTCTCCGGTATGAAGTTGCGTCGCAGGGGCTGCCGTCGCCCCAGGTATCGACCAGTCTTCGCGCGTCGCCAATACCGGCGCAATCCCCAGTCACCACGGGCCTCTCCAAAATTCTTACGCCGACCGCACCTGCGGTCGAGCGTGTCGCGCCAACACAGCAGCGCCTCTGCATCGTTTGGACAACCCAACGCATACCTTCCGGTCCGGAAACTCGCTTACGCGTTTCATCGTCTATTCGGCAGTGGAAAATTAGGCCTACTTGGCAGTGCTCAGATTCGCGTAGCCGTCCTGCGTTCCGCTCGGAGAGGATGGCGAGTGGTTGCGGCAACTGCGCCTCAAGCTGGCTGGCGACCGCCGTCTGTAGCGCGCCGCTGCGGAGCAACACTCGCCCGACGTAAAAGACTGTGGCAAGACCGGCTTGATTGTATCGAACCTGAAACAGACCAACGCCGGCCCAACCTACACCTGAAACCAAAAGACAATATCGATGACCTCCAACAGCTACGCTCGCAAGGGGTTCAAGCGCCTGCAAACATTGACCATGCCACTTTCGCTATCGCCGCTTGGATGAAGACGGCGGCATCAATTTCATGGAGCAAGGTTTGCCGCCAGGGGGTTCTGCCCGATGGCCGCGACCAGGCTCGTGCATACCTCGATCACCATCACCAAGACCCTGCGAGACGCGGAAGAGGCAAGCCGCTTCATGAACTGGCTAGAAGACTCCAAAACCCAAAAGCCGCTGATCGATGCGAGCCGCAGTAACGAAGTGTAACCGGGTTCCCACTACAAGAAGCTCAAACCGCGCAAGACCGCTGATCGATACGACCACGATCTTCAACGGTCTTGCCCAATGGAAGCCGCCCCAATGGAAATCGCCACGAACGGCTATACGAACAGCCATCTGATGACGTCACGGCGCTTTGCGCCTCTCTTCTGGACGCAGTTCCTGTCCGCCTTCAACGACAATTTCCTCAAGAACACGCTGGTGTTCCTTATTCTGTTCACCCTGGCGGCGGACAAGGCAGCATCACTGGTCACGCTGGCGGGTGCCGTCTTCATGGCTCCTTTCCTGCTCCTGTCCGCCCTTGGTGGCGAGATCGCCGACCGGTTCGACAAGGCGCTCATCGCCCGTCGGCTGAAATTCACCGAGATCGCCGCTGCGGCTGTCGCTGTCGTTGGAATCGCGCTGTCGTCGATCCCGGTGCTGATGATCGCGTTGCTCATGTTCGGCATCATCTCGGCACTGTTCGGACCGATCAAGTACGGCATCCTGCCGGATCATCTCGAGCGCAAGGAATTGCCCCGCGCCAATGCCTGGATCGAATCGGCAACCTTCGCCGCCATCCTCGGCGGCACTATCGCCGGAGGCGTCGTCTCGGCCGATGGCATTGGCGTCTCGGTGTTCGGGCCGATCATGATGACCCTTGCCGTGGCCTGTTGGTTTGTCAGCCGCTACATTCCGTCCACCGGTTCTGCGGCTCCCGACCTAGTCATCGACAAAAACATCTTTCGCTCGACCTGGCGACAGGTGAACGGTTTGCGTGCCGACAAGCGGATCTGGCGCGCCGGACTGATGACGTCGTGGTTCTGGCTGATCGGGGCCATTGTCCTTTCGATCCTGCCTGCGTTGGTCAAGGATTCGCTCGGTGGCGGAGAAATCGCTGTCACCGCCTATCTCGCGGTGTTCGCCGTCTCGATCCCCATTGGCTCTGCCATAGCCGCATGGATGTCGCAGGGCCGCATTGTGCTCTTGCCAGCCCCGGTTGGCACTGCGTTGATGGCACTATTCGGCTTGGACCTGGCCTGGACCATCTGGGGTATGCAGCCTTCGCTCGGGGCCGAAACGCTCGCAATATTCTTCGCCGGGCCAAACACGGTCCATGTTGCGATCGACCTTGCCGGCATGGCTATTGCCAGCGCCTTTCTTGTCGTACCGACGTTCGCCGCCGTACAAGCCTGGGCGCCCGACGCCAGCCGCGCTCGCGTCGTCGCCGCCGTGAGCATCGTCAATGCAGGCTTTATGACGGTGGGCGGCATACTTGTTGCCGCGATTCAAGCAGCGGGCGTCTCCACTGGAGGTATCCTGTTCGGCCTCGCCGCACTCAACGTGGTCGCCGCCTGGCTGATGCTGAGATATCTGCCAACCAACGCCTTCCGCGACTTCGTTTCCATTCTGTTCCGAGCCTTCCATCGTCTGGAGGTGGAGGGGCTGGAAAACCTCCAGGCGGCCGGCCCGGCACCCACCCTGGCGCTCAACCATGTCAGTTTCCTCGACGGGCCGCTGGCTTTGACGCTGACGGATGAGGAGCCGGTGTTTGCCATCGACTACACCATCGCCCAAGCCTGGTGGATGAAGCCGTTCATGAAACTTGCGCGCGCTGTGCCGCTCAATCCGGCCAAGCCGATGTCGACCCGCACGCTTATCAAGGTCGTGCAAGGCGGCGATCCGCTTGTCATCTTCCCCGAAGGCCGGATCACCGTGACCGGCGGCCTGATGAAGGTCTATGACGGTGCCGCCATGGTGGCCGACAAGACCGGCTCGATGGTCGTGCCAGTGCGCATCGACGGCCTGGAGAAGAGCTATTTTTCGCGGCTGAGTTCGCTGCATGTGCGCCGCCAGCTGTTCCCAAAGGTCAAGGTGACGATACTAGAACCGGCCAAACTTGAAGTACCGCCGGATCTCAAGGGCCGGAAGCGCCGCGCAGCGGCGGGTGCTGCCCTCTACCAGGTCATGTCGGATCTCGTCTTCCGCACCCAGGACATCGACAAGACTGTGCTGGAGAAGATCATCCAGACGGCGAGCGAACGCGGCATGAAGCAACTGGCCGTGCAGGACCCCGTCACCGGTTCGCTGAGCTACGGCAAGCTGCTGACAGCCGCCGCCGTGCTTGGCGAGAAATTCAAAAACCTCTATGCCGGCCAGCAGACGCTCGGCATCATGCTGCCCAACGCTAACGGCGCCTGTGCGACGCTGCTCGGCATCATGTCCGCCGGCAAGGTTCCGGCGATGATGAACTTCACTGCCGGTGCGGCCAACATCCTCTCCGCTTGCAAAGCCGCCGAGGTGCGCACCGTGCTGACCTCGCGCGCCTTTGTCGAACAAGCGAAACTTGGCGCCGTGGTCGAGGAACTCGGCCGCTCGGTCGATATTGTGTGGCTTGATGATCTGCGGGCCACCATTGGCCTCAAGGACAAGCTGCTCGGCCTTTTGCGCAAAAAAACACCCCGGGTCGCCCGCAAGCCCGGCCAACCGGCGGTGATCCTGTTCACCTCAGGTTCTGAAGGCACGCCTAAGGGCGTGGTGCTCACCCATCGCAACATCCTGGCTAATGCCGCCCAGGCCGCCTCGCGTATCGACTTCCATTCGGGCGACAAGGTCTTCAACGTGCTGCCGATCTTCCACTCGTTCGGCATGACAGCAGGTACGGTGCTGCCGCTGATCTCGGGCGTGCCGGTGTATTTCTATCCCTCCCCGCTGCACTATCGCATCGTGCCGGAGTTGGTCTACGCATCGAACGCGACGATCATCTTCGGCACCGATACGTTCCTCAGCGGCTATGCGCGTACGGCACACCCTTACGACTTCCGCTCAGTGCGCTATTGCTTTGCCGGCGCGGAACCGGTCAAGGCTTCTACGCGCGCGACCTATATGGAAAAGTTCGGCCTACGCATCCTCGAAGGCTATGGCGTGACCGAAACCGCGCCCGTGATCTCCATCAACACGCCGATGTACAACCGCTCCGGCAGTGTCGGCAAAATCATGCCGGGTATGGAGTACCGCCTGGACCCGGTGCCTGGCGTCGAGGATGGGGGACGGCTTTTCGTGCGTGGGCCCAATGTCATGGCGGGCTATCTGCGCACCGAGAAGCCGGGCGTGCTCGAGCCGCTCGAAGACGGCTGGCATGACACCGGCGACGTCGTCGCCGTTGACGACGTCGGCTTCATCACCATTCGAGGCCGCGCGAAGCGCTTTGCCAAGATCGGTGGCGAGATGGTTTCGCTGGCCGCCGTCGAGGCGCTGGCGGGCGAATTGTGGAAAGGCTCGCTCTCGGCGGTCGCCGCCGTGCCAGATGCGCGCAAGGGCGAAAAGCTGGTGCTCATTACCGAGGCCGTCAACGCCACACGTGCCGAATTCCTGGCCTTCGCCAAGGCCAACGGCGCCATGGACCTGATGGTGCCGGCCGAAGTGCGCGTCGTTGCGAAAGTGCCTGTCCTCGGCTCAGGCAAGCTCGATTTCTCCGCTGTGACCAAAAAGGTGAGCGGCGAAGACATGAAAACCCAAGCGGGCTTGACAATAGCCGACTGAGGAAGTCGGCCTGTTTGCCCAATCACGTGAAACTAGGCTAGACGCGGATGCATGCAGTTTCGAACGAGGCTTCGACTCGCTTCTTGTAAAAAATAGGCAACGTTGAATGCTGACATTCGATGGCTACCACGCCTCGGGCCTGTCGATGCCGTCGAAGAAGGTGACGGGGCAATCTGACGCCGGCAGACCTGCCCAAGGAAGGCAGCTATTCAGCCGGGAATCCCCCGAATTGTCCGGGAGTTAGCCTATTGCCCGTTGTTTAACTCACCAGAAACTCACTGGAGATGATTCATTATCGATGAAACTATGCGGGAAGCGTTGCCTTGGATATCCGCTCTCCGTCCAACACGGAAGCAAGCGAACCTCAAATGCAGTCTGTCTCACAACACTGCGCTGGCTACAGCCAAGTTCAATTCATCAGTCTCGTTGCAGAATTCGTTGTCAATAAGTCACTTGCGCCAGCAAGATAAATTGAGCCATTGCCGTTCATCTCGATCCGGTTGACCACAAAGATGCGAGGCTTACTGTCCGTCGACAATGCACCGCCACCTGTAAGAAAAAGCTTTTGTGACGGCAGATAGATTATGCCGCCTAGATCTGTATCGCCACCGCCAATGAGCGTGGAGGTTCTCTCCACGCCTTGGGGTTTTTGAGCTAGCGCGATCCCCATCCACGGGCCGCTGGTCGGCGCCGTCAGGCGTAGCTTGGCGCCGGCCTGCATTGTGGTGGTGGCCTGATCGTCGAGTAGAACGATGGTGGTACCGTCAGCTGCATCGAGAACCGCGCCGGAGGAGAGCGAAAGCCCTCCCGTCCTGATAACATACGTTCCCGCGGCAAGATTGACCACCGCTCCAACCGATAGAGTGAGCCCTCCACAAAAAGTGCCGGGAATGAGATTTGCGGTGGCGTTTTTGATCACCAGGTTATTGTAGGTGCAGACATTGTCTGTTGGCCAGATCAGTCGGGAGATAATGGGATCTGCCAGCTCTTTCTGATTGAAAAGCGGTTGAGGGTTGAAGCCGGCAGACGGCCCGGAGGGGCCGACGACTGACGTCACCAATGTCCTGATGGACGATGCGCCATTCGTGGCTAGCGCAGACCCCGATCTTGAATTCACCTGCGCAACGCATTTCTGGCCATTTATCGACGAAGACCCCGAATTCGACCATGCGTTCGAGGCGAACCGATCTAACACGAGAAGACAGACTGGGTATCGCGGATAGGCAATCGCGGTTGCGCTTCGGCTAATATCAAGTTTATCGACGCCAAGGATTGCCGAGAAGGCCAATTCCTGCGGTTGGTGCAATACAACCGTCACGATTGTGGGATTGGTTGATCCAACCGTCTGGTGGGCGTCACCACTATAGGGACTTCGCGTGGCCACAAAGGTGGGGCTGGCGAAAGTATCAACGTTCTCCTGACGCTGTTCCGACGTCATATCGCTGCTGTTCGCGCTTGCCACGGCCAACTGAAGGGCCGTGGAGTCGGCTCCCTCCTGCAACTGTTGGGCAGTTCGGCTCACGCGCGCAAAGTCTATCGCCACTCCGACGCCCAAAAGCACGACCGGCAAGACCAACGCAAACACCACGGCGAAGTTGCCGCGTTCTGAACGCCAAAATCGTTCGGTCACCCGCATGGAAGCCCCCTTCATTTAGCTGGGACTAACCTAGAGGCAGCATGTTGAGGGTCCGTTTCGCGAGCCGGTAAAGTTGTCTCGATCGCAAATCAGCTTGCGGGGAGCAGCTGAATCAGCGTCTCAAATTCACCACGATGACGCCGCCGAGCGCCAGTGCGCCGCCGTCTGGCGCCGGTCTGGCGATCGTCAAGGCCGGCGCCATTTCGATTGGATGTTCGAGCTGCCCGAAACCACAGGACCTAAGTCTGACCGCGTTGGGCAATGATCCTGCGCACAATGGCGCCTGGAACTTGCACGGCGGGTTGAAGTTGATAGCGTCGTCATGCGTATCCTAGTCCCTTCATGCGCTGATAGGGTCCGCTCCCACTGCTCGCACAGTGGCGAGCGGACCCTCGATCGCGCCCGCCTGCAGGAAGCCGCCAAGACCTGCGACCCCAAACGAAATAAGAACAAAAATGTCAAGAGCGCCTTGACCGGAGAGGAATTTGTTCAGCATATTATACTTTGCGTACCCACCCGCGAGGTGCTATGAAAATGAGCACCTTACAGGACAGGCGGAGCGCGGTCCGCGCATTTGGCGGCGGCCCGCTCGTTGGGGACAAGATCGTGCGCGTTGTCTATGTGGACGAAACCGGCCACACCACGCGGGAGCCGGTGGCGATCGTGGCAGGATTAATACTTGATCCAGACCGGCAGTGGCGTGTCCTGGCTGATCGTATTGAAGCGCTTAAGGCCGATGTCCCCGAAAAGTTTAGAGAGGGTTTCATCTTCCATGCAACCGACTTGGAGCATGGTGGGAAATACCGCCATGATTGGCCGGATGAAGATCGATGGGCTTTATTGGACCGGTTGATTGCCTTGCCGCGCGGTTGAGCGCGACAAGAATTCAGTTCGTGAATCGAAGGTCGTTCATGCAGAGGCGTATGGCCAATGCATCCAGGCCGCTGACTGGTTCATGAAAAATCACGCCAGCGAAAATGAAGTGGCGATGCTAGTGGCCGAGCAACGCGAAGAGGCTCGGAGGGCGATAGAAGCGATCCACCGCCTTTACAGCAGCGAGGCGCTATTGAAGCGGTGGTATCCAGAGTGGTTGCGAGAAAAGCTCCACAACCTTCCGATATCGAGGATAAAAGGACCGCCCAGCTTCGCGACTAAAGAAGACGAGCCCCTACTTCAAATCGCCGATTCATGTGCCTTCGTTTTTCAGCGACACCTTCGAGGGGCCGAACGGAGTGAGCGGCGACTAGAAGCGCTGTTCGGCGGTTTTCTACAACCTACTGTCTTGGGACAGATCAGAACTCAAGCAGCGAATTATGGGTGCTTCTGGTGGCCCAACAGCGGAGCGCAGCACTGGGGCTAATCAGGGCTTGCGCGCCGGCAACATTCGCTCAACGGCGTGCTTGAAGGCTTCTCCAGTTTCGTCCGCTTCAAGCTTCCGAGCAGTCTCTTTGAACCGCTCGGATTGCTCTTTCTGACTAAGCTTTTTTGCCTTTTTTCCGGGCAGCTTTCGGGCGGTATTTGGACGGTCGCCAGACGCCATAGGGTGCCTCACCTTGCACTAGTCGTTTCATAGGTCAGACGCTTGCCGACGACACCATCAAGGATGCGGCCGGCCCGCGCTTCATCGTTCACGCCAAGGGCTACGCGCGAATTGTGGCGGAAGTCAAATTCAGCAAGATAGCGGTGAAGGTGCTTCTCTGCGCAATGCTGGTAGGTGCCGCGCATGCCGCGCTTGAAGATGCTGAAATAGCTTTCGATAGTGTTGGAATGCACCACGCCGCGAACGTACTCGCCAGCCGAATGCTTGACCGAATCGTGAGCGGTGAAGTGGTCCCCCATGTCGAAATAGAGGCGGCTCTCATCGGTGTAGAGGGTGCTTTCACGGGCGACGTTCTCAGTCGCTAGTTCGGCAACGTTGATCTTGGTCGCCTGCGCAACATGGAAGGTGCGCACCGAGCCGCCGCGTTCAATCAGGCCGAGCACGGCGCGCTTGTTTGATGGGCCGGAACGGCCTTTCTTGATGAAGGCTTCGCCGCTGGTGCGGGTGGTGCGCTTGTCCGCGCGAGATCCGAAATAGGTTTCATCCGCCTCGACAACCTGACCTTCGCCACCGAGCGGGCCAAGCTTGCCATCGCGCATAGCTTCGCGGATGCGATGCGAGATAAACCAAGCGGTTTTCAGGGTCACGCCAAGGGTGCGATGAAGCTGGTTGCTCGAAATGCCTTTCTTGGACGAAGCGATAAGGAAGATCGCCTGTAGCCAGTGGTTCAGCTTGACGTGGCTGGCTTCAAAGATGGTGCCGATCTTCACGGTAAAGGGCTTGCGGCATTGGTAGCACTTGTAGGTGCCAATACGGGTGCTCTTGCCTTCCATCTTGGAAATACGCTCGAAACCGCCGCAATGCGGGCAAACGGGACCGTTCGGCCAAATCCTGGCTTCCACAAACTTGTAGGCTGCGGCTTCGTCGTGAAAGTGGCGGTCGGACAGGACGGACATTGGGGTAACTCCTTATGGAACCAACCTATTCCGTTTATGTGGGTACGTCAAGTATAATATGCTGAATTTGTTCCTTATTTCTGTTTCAATCTGAGGCGGGAAGGAATGGTCGCGAAGTGCCAAAAGCGCTGGTCGGCGAAGCTATGGCAAAAACAGCGGAGGACAATTTCCGGATCGAGGTTTGGGACCGCGAGGAGAAGGCGCTCGTTGAGACGATAAGTCGATCGCCGGATTCGAGCGTCAGCCAGGCCGCCTGGCAGACAGCTATCAGGCGCCGGCCGGGGATGCTGCTGATCCACTACAACAGCCGGCATGTGATGGAGAAGATCGTTACACCAGGCGAGCCCACGGTTCCGCCGCATGCCATCGTTGCGGGTAGCGTGCACGCCGGCCTCGACGTATCGCTTGGCGATCTGCGCGAATGGCACACGCTGCGCGCTTGGTGCAAAAACTGCTCACATCATGCCGAGGTGAAGGCCGCTGGCCTGGTCCGGCCCTATGGCAAAGATGCGCTGTTCAGCACGGTCGAAAGGGCCCTGTTCTGTACGAGCGGTGACAGAGGCGGCCCGGTCAGGTTGGAGATCCACAAGCTGCCGAGGAACTGAAGCGCTCGCCTCGTGGGGAAGGTGGCCGGCGCCGCTTGGGGGGGCGTTGGGGTAGTTTGCCTGAATAGGCGCCGGCCGGGCGGGTTGGGGTCCGCCGCGGTGAATAGTACCGAACTTGGCGATTCAGGTAATTCCGCGATCACGGGAGACGGCCTACGCGCACCCGTCGGTTTCGCTTTCCTCGTCAACCGTCTTCACTGCCAGGTAGGCGTTGGTTTCCAGCCACTCGCCAAAGCACAACCTGGATGAGGTCCATTCGGCCAATTTTCATCTCAGCGGGCGATGGAATTGGGCGCGTCCTCCGTGGGCTCAAGTCAATGGGGTGCGACTCAAGATGGTCGGAAGATCGGCCCGCGACATGTCCGCGGTGCGGTCCGCGGCGTTCTCGATCTCTTCGGCAATGGAGATTCGGCTCATCCCGCCTCGCCCGTGGAGCGTTCTACGTCGCGGTTGGGTGGTGAGCAGACCTCTGGTTCGCTAGAGTCCCAAGTTTCCACAGGGCTGCAGACCGAAACCCGGAAAACGCTTATCTCATAGTAAGCTGATGCATCTGGAGCGCCTATGATGAAGCCGACCGGATCCAACGAAGCAGTGAGGATCGAAGACCTTGACGACGCGGGGCTGGTTGAACACGCGCGACAGCGTGACCCCGCCGCATTCTGGTTAATCATCAAGCGTCACAATCAGCGGCTTCACCGGGTCGCCCGCGCCGTCCTGAATGACGACACTGAGGCGGAGGACGTACTTCAGGAGACCTATATCCACGCCTTCACCCATCTGGCCGAATTCCGCGCGGAGGCGCGGCTGTCGACCTGGCTCACCCGGATCACGCTGAACGAGGCGCTGGGACGCCGTCGGCAAAGGCGGCCCACCGTCGACGTGAAAGCCATCGAAGGCATGGTCGCTCCATTCAGCGCCCACAAGCCTGATCCCGAAGAGGCGGCCGCGCTCGCTGAAATCCGCAGCCTCCTGGAGCGAGCCGTCGGTGGCTTGCCAGAGCCCTTTCGGATCGTCTTTGTCATGCGGGACGTCGAGGAAATGAGCATTGAGGAAACGGCTTTTCTTTTGGCATTGCGACCTCAGACAGTGAGCACCCGCCTTTATCGCGCACGCCGGCTGCTTCGCGAGGCGCTGCAGGACAAGCTCGCCACCGTGTTCACGGATACGTTTCTCTTCTCTGGCGCCCGTTGTGACCGCCTCGCGCAATCAGTCTTAGATCGGCTCGCAATCAGCCTGGTTCGAAAGAATACTCATCAGTTGAACGTGGCGACCGAGCGCACGTAGACGCAGTCCACGCCGAGATTACGCCGGCTTCCTTCGCGGGGCTTTTGTAGCGGGACGCGGGAATATTTTGGCGCCCCGGACCATCTAATCGTCGGGCAAATGCATTCGGCGCCGCGGTGCTGACAGCGGTGTTGAATCAACAAACATAGGAGACCGCCATGCAGGGCGCACTTCACCTATCCCGGCGTCAGTCGCTTCAGGGACTTGTCGTACTTGGTGCCGGAGCGGCACTCGGCGGAATCGCGCGGCCTTCTCCGGTATTAGCACAGGACATATCGGACGAGGACATTTTCCGCTTTGCGCTCAATCTCGAATATATGGAGGCTGAATACTACCTCCGCGGCACCACCGGAAAGGGTATCGACGACGCCGATGCCGGCTCGAAACCCGGCGATGTCGTCGGCGGAAAGAAAGTGTCCTTCGAAACACCCGCCATCGGCCAATTCATGCAGGAAGTTGCTGAAAACGAACTTGCGCACGTCCGATTCTACCGCAAGACGCTTGCAAAGAACGCTGTCGACAGGCCGGCCATAGATTTCGATGCGGGGTTCAAGGCGGTTACGGAGGCAGCTGGCCTCGGGCGGGACTTCGATCCCTTCGGTAACGAAACGAACTTCGTTCTCGGCGGCATGCTGTTCGAGGATGTCGGCGTCACCGCCTATGCGGGTGCGGCGACAGTTCTGAAAAACAAAGACTTCCTCGCCGCCGCCGCAGGCATCCTGGCGGTCGAGGCCTACCACATGGGAATGGCGCGATCTACGCTATACCGGAAGGGAGAGGAAGCCTGGAAGGCCGCCAACGCTGTCTCCGATGCCCGGGACAAAATCGACGGATCGGACGATAAGGACCAGGGGATCCAGGTGGACGGCAAAGCCAACATCGTTCCTTCAACGCCGGACGCAATCGCCTTCACCAGAACACCGCAACAGGTGCTCCGGATCGTCTATCTCACCGACAAGGACGGAGTGAGCAAGGGCGGCTTCTATCCGGAAGGGATGAACGGCACGCTCAAAAGCACCTGAGCCAGTTGCGACGGGTGACGATTGGCCGCCGGAAACTGAGCGGCCTGATATCGGGCTGCTCTCGGAGAAAGACCATGAATTATGATGATAATGGGAACCAGGGATCGCCGGCCGATCGCCCCATAGTCGTCGGCGCGCTGGTGAACGCTAATCTGTGCTCGCTCGAAATCCACGTCACTCCATCGCAGCCGGCGAAGCTCCGACGATCGCGTGCCGGTAAAGACGGCAGTGCCGAGAAGCGGGCGCTAGCGTCCCATCGATGAGGCAAGAATGGCCTTGATCTCTTCGCGCGTCGGTATGTCGACGCTGATCTTGAGCTTGCTTTTCTGTCGCTTTTCCGCCTAGCGCTCCTTGCCTCTGCGCCGCGCGCCGCGGAGACCCTGACCGGATCGCGTGTAGCCAGGCCGCGTTCCTGCGCGTCAGAGCAAAGCGCCCCAAGCGAGCCGAGAGTCTTCCGGGCCATCGCCTGCAATCGGCTTTCGTTGCTTCGTTCCGCAGCTTGTCCGCGAACTTGCGCACCGCCGGGCACCGTGATGTGGGAAAGCAGCGTCGTTCCGATGAACGGTTCAATGTGAAGTTTCAGGTGCCGTTTCCAATGGTCAGTCGATGAACGCTCGCGGCCTTCATTTTTCGCCAGTCGCAATAGAACGCTGCGACACCCCGCTTCGCACGACAGCAGGGAACGATATCGCCCCCCATGTATTAAAAACCCATGGACATTATGGAACCCCACGGCCACGGGATGGCGGCCGATCTTTTGACATCGGAAGTTGCCAATGCCAGGCAGCGCATCCACCGGACCGAGCTCGCGCTTCAACGCACTGAAGAAATGCTGGCCGAAAATCTCGCGCTGTGCAGGAGGATACGAACTGCGGTCGAGGCCGCAGACCGCTTGGTGACGATCGATCCCCCCAGCTGAAGGACGTCGCGCGGGTTGAACTGGGCCGGCGTTTCGTTCGTCGCGACCTTCAGGCCACCGGCGCCACCACTCTCGCTCCAGAACTGTGCCCGCCACATCGACATCTGAGCGACACGCTCGCGAACAACCGGAACCAACGGCGACCACAAGCGGTTTACAAATCGAAGGGACCGCAATGGATTCGGAATAATGGAACTTTTGGATATGGAACTGGCGAGAGCCCGACAGCGGCTTAACCGGGCCGAACGCTCCCTCGAACATGCAAATGAAATGCTGGATGAAGACTGCGGTGTCGGCATCAACCTCGCGCTGTGCAGCACGATCCGGGCTGCGCAACGACGCGTGGCCGAGGCGAGATCGCGGTTGGCGAAGATCGATCCTGGCAGCACGGACACAGCCGTACGGTTTGAGCCTTTTGGCCGCTAGCCGCACACCGATCTAGCGGCAGAGCGAGGTCGGACTCATGCGGCGTGTGCTCGGGCTCGTCAGCATTTTGACGAGTTCTCCAAGGCCATCAATGAACTCACCACCGGCGAAAAACGGCTGCCTCATCCGCCGGGCTGGAGAAACACCAGCGTTCGGCAAAGTACGCGAGCGCCAATGGCTCAGCCTCCACATGGTCCAGTACGAGGCAAGCAGGGATCCTCGCTGCCGTGGTCTGATCGTCGAGCGGCACCATGAGATCATCGGGCTTCAGAAGCAAAACGGCGCCTGGCAAGGTGATGTCATGGAACAAGCTGAGGTGCGAATATGAGTCCCGAGGCGTGTTCGTAACGCTTATCTTTCCTCCCGCTATGGAGTAGCGGCTGGGAAATTTTTGGGACGAGGAATGCTACGTTTCGCTCTCACGAGCTCGAGCAGATCGGTGTCGTTCGAGCCTGTCGCTCGAAAGCAACTATTTGCATTGCGAGCATTTGGCCAGCTTGGGAGGAGCGGGCGATCTTCTCCTCACTGCAGAGTTGGTCGAAAACGCGTTGGCAAAGGTCCAGATCGGATGGGTATAGACCGGCTCGTTTGAAAGGCATTTTGAACCCCCAAGCTTCAGAAGACCGTCGCTGTAGTAGCCAATCCATCAAAAGTAGTGCCCGTCAGTATGCACGAGTCAACGGTGTGTAAAAAGCGAACAGAACATGAGGCCGGATATGGAATGCCCAATTCTTGGTTGGAGTGCGGCGGGTTTTTCAATGGCGATCTCGCAGCTTTTTCACTGCCTTGGTGAGGGTCAGGCGGTCGTTGCCGATCTTTTTAATCAGCTTGCTGACTTGACTTGGCGAAATGCAATTTTCCCGCGCGAAACGTTCCAGCTCATAAAACGCATCGATCGAGGATAGGCGGCCTCGGTCGACGTAGGCTTGGTTGCCCTTGTTCTCGTTCATTTCCGTTTTCCTACTCACTCAGCAGCTGCAAATGAGAATCCGCCCGCCACTCCTCGATTTGGCGGGCGGATCCATCAGCGCAGGAAGGGACTCTAGCTGCGCAGATACAATTTCTGGGGACTTTTTTTGAGCGTCATTTCTGGCTAACGACCATCAACTCGCGACTATTCCAATCACCAAGAAGGTTAGGGAGATGGCGAAACCGGTGCAAGCAGCCAGCGAGCTTCGTGAACACTGTTCTCCATAGGCTCCTCCCTTAAGGGACCGCAACGAGTACGAACAGACGCAGTTCCGGACGGCTACACTGTGGGGGGCCATTGCGCGCAGCGACTCAGACTTAGGTCCTACGCACGCCAGCCTTAAGGCTCAGTTTGGAACGTCTAGAGAAGCTGCAGGTTTGGGGCGCTTTGGCGCGATGTTTTGCGCCCGCGAGCCCACAAGGAGATAGCTATGAGAATTCATCTTTCCACCGCAGTCGCGGGATTCCTGCTGCTTGCAGGTGTCGGCGCCGTAGCCGCTCAGGACGTCGTCATCGAGCCTGAGCAGGAAACCGTCATCAAGGAATATGTCAAGAAGCAGCCGCTCGCATCGGTGAAAGTCCCTGGAGTGGAGCTCAATATCGGTTCGACGTTGCCCGATACGGTCGAGCTTCATGAAGTGCCTAACGTCAAGAAGTATCGCTACACGGTCGTCGACGATCGGACCGTCGTTGTCGACCCGGGCACACGCAAGATCGTCAAGATCATCCAGTGACCTGACGACTCAGAGGACAGCCCGCCGTTCCGAAAGGTACGGCGGGACGGTCGCGACCGGAGAAGCGCAAGGGGGGGAATCGAAGCCGACGATTTGATAGCGGCATCCTTCGTTGACGGGCTGGACAAGCTTTGAGCTCCCCAGAATGCGAGGCGCTGCAATGTCCCTCTCTCCCAGTCTATCCTCTGTCGGTCTGACTTTCCAATGCCCGCATTGCAACTTCGCTCGTCAAGAACGGCGGCTGGTTTCAGGTTGTTTCCCATTACAAGTGCGAGGGGTGCGGACGCGAGGTCCGGATTACCTATCGCGACAAGATTGGCATTTCCAGAAGCACACGCACTTGCACTGCGGCAGTGCCATGCCCCGCCGGGAGCGCGGAAGATTTGCAGGCCCCGAAAGTGAGTTCGAAATGCCGGGCGCCGAGTGCGAGCCGGGAATGCCGGCACTCGCCTGAGATCGGCACGCGCAATACGTCGGCAGCGCTTTCGTCAGCAGCAATCGAGAGATGCGCGAGCACCTTCGGAAATAAGTCCAGGAACATGCCGGCCCACCCAATGCCCAGAGCAAGATCCGCACCGAGCAACTGAGAGGAGGCTACATCAGAGCAATGAAGACCACCGGTGCGAAGATCAGGAAGATCGCCATTACTATGGTCACGGTAATGGCAAGGCGCTCGGTTCGCCTGACGAGGGCAGAGACCTCCTCGTCGCTCGACGAAATGAGATCAACCACCGAGAAATCTGTTGGGTCAGGAGTTTGATTGTCATTTGCGGGTCGGCTTGCGACCTCATCTACGTCCTGTCTGCTCTGGATAAGGGTCACAGTTCTTTCCGCTGTTAAAGGCATCAGTGGGCACCCGGCAGACCACCGATGAAGGGACATTGCTCGGCGGCCTAATACAATCTTTTGGTAAGGTCTTGGTTGCCGGCCCTCAGCCTTAAGTCTTCGACGCAAAGACTTCAGTCTTACCCCGCCTCGGACCATAGCCCCGTGGCGGAGCTAAGTACCTGCCGCTCCATCCGGCGGTACGCAAAGACGCACTGTTCAGCACGGTCGGGGCGCATGCCTGCATGAGCGGCGGCCGGTGAGGCTGGGATCCATTAAGCTCCGGGGGAACTGAAGCGCTCGCCTCGCGCTGAAGATGGCCGGCACCCATCGGGAGCGGGGGAGGGCATGGGATAGGTGCCGGCCAGGCTGAATCAAGTCCGCCGCCGCGTCAGCGTAGCTGACCCATTCCTCGGTGTCATTGGCTGATTACCGGGTCGGCGCCCTATCCGTCGCACGCACAGCCCGGTGCTTTGTGGCACTTTTCTGCCTCGATATGCAGCTATCGCCGCACGCTTTGCCGGCGGAGCAGATTTTGCAGCATCCCTCAACGGGGATGGTCGACCAGGGTATGGACGTTTCGAAACGCCCCAGCCGAAGATTCTCCGCCGGGTGCCTCCGCCGAAGGTCGTCAAGCCCGTTCGCAAACAAAAAACCGCGAAGAAAGTGACCATACCGGTTGAGGATGAGCCTGTTCCTGCGCCTGTCATTCCTTTTGGTGGCGGCGGCGGAAGCGGCAATGGAAGCGGGGGAGGCGGCTGGGGAGGTTGACCAAGTCAGACTGAAGAAGGATTGCATAGGCCTAGCGTCCGATGGCGCTTTCTGATGCTACCAGACTTGCCAGTCGTCATCGATATCCCGCCGAACACGAAGGGACAGCACGGAGAACCGGCCTCTGACGGAAATGGATGAAGCCGTCCTCAGGCCTCGGTCAGGCAGGCGGGGAGGATTCAATAGCTGGATTACCACGCCTTCCGGGACGAGGCTGACCCGCTACCTTTGAGCGGTGAGACCTGACTGCCTTAGTGAGGGAGTCACGCCGGCCGGGCGCAAGATCTTCATGCTGCAATACCGGACCAATGCCGGCGTCCGCCGTAAACCCTCGATCGGGAAGTCCGGTGATTTGACGGTCGAGCAAGCTCGAAAATCGCCCCAGGACTGGCTCCTTCCCTATTCGATCGTGGCGAACTTGAGCTTCGAGGCGAGGTCAGCCACTTCGACGAGAACGCCCACAAGGGTATTGGGGAACGCTGCTGGGCTACTTGCTGTCTATGCTGGATTTGGCTGCATGTTGTCGGTGCAAGTGGCTATTGCTGCCGCCTAGACGAGATCGGCCGGCGCCCCTTGGGGGGCTGGGGGGCGGGGGGGCGCCGGCCGAGCGGACATCAGGTCCGGCGCCCGCAGAACTTAAAAGCGGCCACGCACGCACCTATGGCGTTTATCGCGGAAGGCCGGACGGCAGCCGGTCAGCGCATAACGCGCATGCGGGTCCGTCTGCGCCTTACGATCGCAGCGGCGGCCGGGTCAGACCGCTGCCTGTCTCAACACAGGCCGGCTTGACCTTGCAACTGCCAGCGCACCTAGGAGCGCTGTTAAGTAAACAGCACCTCTTCCTGTAGATGATGGCCTGATGCGATCCTACCAGACTTGCCGATCATACCAATCGTCAATATCCTGCCGAACGCGGTCCTTTTCGATACCGTAACGTTCCTGGATCTTGCCTTCGAGCTGATCGCGATTGCCAGCGATGCGATCAAGATCATCATCGGTAAGTTTGCCCCACTGTTCCTTGATCTTACCCTTGACCTGCTTCCAGTTTCCTTCGACGCGATTCCAGTCCACGACATATCCTCCATTGTCTTTACACAAGGCGAAACGGTCGTCCGGCCAGGGAGTTCCGGGACGAAGATCTCTGATGTTCACGATCCAGTTGGGAAGGTGACGACGCCAATCAGGAGATGGTGGGCCTTTTTGGGTACGCCTCGACCTCCCCGACGAAGGCCCTTTGCTGTACATCTACAGGCGATGCGGCGCCGTGGGCGAACGCAAACAACGAGCGGAGCGTGACGTGTTGAGCCAGAGGAGCACGGCTGTCCTGCGCATGATCATCCATATCGAAAATCGCCCACCCAGGCTTCGAGCCGCTAGGCTCGCCCCGCGGCAGCGACGTGCCGGATCCGAATACATGGGCTCATTCGATACCCTGCCTGGGAGTTGGCTCCGTGGCACGCGCGTCGCCAGGATTGAACCGGAAGAGTCCGGCCGCGTTGTCTGGTGACTGATACGGCGATTGTTGGAGATAGAAATGGCGAACACTGGCACAACGCGTGGACGCAACCAGGACCGGGCAAGGGTCGCTGGTGGGCAAGACCACGAAATGAAGTATGAGGCGAGCAAAATCGGCGCCAGCAAAGCTGACGTCAAGTCAGCGGTGAAGTCGGTCGGCAACAGTCGCAAGAAAGTCGACGACAAGCTGGTCAGGAAGTGAGCCTCGGCCGCACAGACGCTGGCGAAGTTGCAATATCAAGAGCTCGAGGTTCAGCGAAGGGGATAGGCCACATTGCTTATGACCGGCTGCCGCGAGGTCCTCATGAGAGGGCCTGCCCATGACCCGTTCGCCACCTTCAATGTGGACGACGTCAACGGGCGACTGCCTGTGCTCCTGAAGTGGTTGGGCGAAAGCGACTGCGACATCGTGTGCCTGCAGGAATTGAAAACGTCGGACGACAAGTTTCCTGCCGAAGCGATCAAGGAGGCGGGTTACGGCGCGATCTGGCACGCCAGAAATCCTACAACGGTGTCGCAATCCTCGCTCGCGGAATCGAGCCGGTGGAACGTCGCCGCAGCTGCCCGGGGATCCCGATGATACCCACAGCCGTTATTTCGAGGCCGAGGTGGATGGGATCGTCGTGGGCTGTCTCTACCTGCCCAATGGCAATCCAGCGCCTGGCAAAAAGTTCGACTACAAGCTGCGCTGGTTCGATCGTCTCATCAGCTACGGCCAGCATTTGCTCGACGAGGGGGCACCAAGCGTTCTGTGCGGCGACTTTAACGTCGTTCCAACCCCGATCGACGCCGTGGTGCCGAGCCGATGGCTGGGCGATGCGGCCTATTTCCCGGAGAGGCGGCAAGCCTATGCCAAAATGCTCCAAGCTGGCTGGATAGATGCCGTGCGGCGCATCCATCCGGAGAAGGGCATCTACACCTATTGGAATTTCTCCTACTGGGGCGGCTACGATCGGAGTTGGGGCCTGCGAATGGACCATCTCCTTGTGAGCCCCTCCCTTTCCGACCGGCTGCGCAGTGCCGGCGTGGATGTCGACATGCGCGGCTGGGAGAAGCCAAGCGACCATGCGCCGGCCTGGATCAAGCTCTATTGAACCGCGAGGAATACAGACGATTAAACCGGATTCTCTCGAAATGACAGGCTTGCGCGCCGTTCCAGACCGGGAAGCTGTTGTCCGGCCGGGCGATGTCGCCTGCACGAGCGAACTCGAAGCGGCGTTTGACGAGTATATTGTGCCGGGTCGCGTCGGCGCGCAGCTAGGCTGCCTTCTTAAGCTCCGCCACCTGAACGCCCAGCCGGAACGCCTGACCATCTGCAAACGAGCGCGCGTAGCTCTCGGATGTAAAAGGCACGGTGGTCGTGGTGCCATTGACCGTCACGCGAACCGACCAATCTTTGTCTCTGACGATTTCAACGGCATGTCGCTCATGCGGAGCCATGCATTCCTCCCAGAATCTTACGTTGAGGAGGGAGGATAGCGTCGCAACACTCGTTTGCATGCAAATAATCCGACACCGCGATGTCCAAATGTCAAAACAGCGCACAGCTAGGCGAACTTAAGTCGATGTCGTCGCCTTGAGCTGTTCAAGGTGGTCTCTTGGGGAAGTTAAAAAGTGCGGTGGCAGTCTCTTCAGCCGTCCAGCCTTGCTCGATGCAAGAGGACACCAGAAGTTGTGTGCGTCAAGTTCTGCAAAAATGGCGTGGCAGTAGCTGTGACGTCGGCGTGTCCGCCGCGCAGCCCCCGTGTTTAGCGG
>NZ_JAMYRO010000034.1:0-66334 GCF_040321495.1 Mesorhizobium sp. M0408
ATAGAACAGCACACCTGAATAGGTGCCCGACGTCGGTGCGCTGAGCTTGACGGTCGCCGTGCCGTTCATGCTAACGCCGGAGGTATCGGCCAGATAAATGACGACACCCTCGCCGGAAATATTTGCATTCGAGCTCGCTTTGAAATCGCCTCCCTCAATGACGTATATCCCGGGCGAGAGGGTTACATTGCCGCTCAAGCTGAGCCCCTTGCAGTATGTTCCAGGTTGCAAGGTTGACTGATTGCCGTTTTGACAAGGGTTCGTGGCCGGCGGCGCCGGCAGGTCGGCAAAAGGATCAGCAGCGGGCAGCGCCTGAGTTATCAGGCTGGCGCAAACGGTCTTCACGACGTTGCTCAACGAAACACCGCCTGCCGATATCAGGCAATCGACATCAAGGCTTGCCGATCCCTGAAGTTTGATGGCGTCCGGAGCTATCGAATTCGACATGACGGAGCAGCCTGTCAGTTTTGTGGTCGAACTGCCGGAAAAGAGCGCCGCTTTCGAAGCGGAAGGATCGACCGTCAAAATGCAGGCTTTTGAAGCATCCGTAATAAGAGCCACCGCCCTTGCTTGTGCGCCAACTGCGTTTTGCGTGAATATCGACGTAAAGAACCGATCGAGGGTCTGATGAACGACCACCTCAACCGCCTTTTTTCCGACATTTGGACCGGCTGACGGAGGCGAGAAGACCTCTATTGTACCTGCTGACGGTCCCCAGCCGTTCGTGGTCGCTGACGCTGTCGCTGCGGAGACAATCTTTGGCGTGTCGGATCCCGAAACCTTTTCCAAAGCGCCAGCATAGGCGGCCGCATCCGCCACCGCTTGTAGCTTCAGGCTGCTGTAATACCAATAGGAAGTCTCGATACCGAGGCCCGCACCGCCGACGACAATCGGCAAAGACAGAGCAAAAATAGTAGCAACGTTGCCGCTCTCGCCGATCGGTCGCATAGCGCGGAAAAAACACCTAAAAATGCGGGCACGCCAGTCCATTTCCCTATTAAAGCAGGATTGCATAAAAGAATGACTAAGAATTTCCGTACATTTCTTGGCTGCGATCCATCCAGGCTTAACGGCCCGTTCCGCCGCTTCAACGCGGGCCTTTGGCGCCACAGGACCCTCGTTAGTCCTTCGGCCGGGTGCATGTCTTCATAGGAACAATTCTGGTTTCCGGGGTCATGCGCAAGAAAAGACCGCCGCGGCCGGTTTCGATTGGCAATGGGTTGCCGTTCCCTGCTATTCCCGCTTCAAATCAAAAAGCAGTGGACGTTCCAGTATGACCAATGTCGCCTTGACCGGGCTTGCCCGCGATCTTGCCAAGCGCGCCGCGGAAGGCCGCCCGGTGCGCATCGGCGTTATCGGTTCGGGCGAGATGGGCACCGACCTGGTGACGCAAGGCATGCTGATGCCGGGCATTTCGGTTTGCGCGATCTCGACGCGCCGCCCGCATACGGCGCGTGAGGCCATCCGCATTGCTTATGGCGACCAGGCGATGGCAGCCGAAGCGGACAGCGCTTCGAAGGTCAGCCAGGCGATCGAAAGCGGCAAGATCGCCGTCACCTCGAACGAAATGCTGGTCACCAATCCGCTTATCGATGTCGTCATCGATGCCACCGGCAAGCCCGGGGTCGCCGCCGATTTCGACCTGATGGCGATGCAGCACGGCAAGCACCTGGTGATGATGAATGTCGAGGCCGACGTTACCATCGGCTGCTATCTAAAGCAGCAGGCCGACCGGCTCGGCGTCGTCTATTCGGTCGGCGCCGGCGACGAGCCGTCGAGCTGCATGGAGCTGATCGAGTTCGCCTCGGCGCTCGGCTACACCATCGTCTCCGCCGGCAAGGGCAAGAACAACCCTCTCAACCACGACGCCGTTCCCGACGACTACCGCGAGGAGGCGCTGCGCCGCAACATGAATCCGCGCATGCTGGTCGAGTTCGTCGACGGCTCGAAAACCATGGTCGAGATGTGCGCCATTGCCAACGCCACCGGGCTGGTGCCCGACGTTCCCGGCATGCACGGCCCCAAGGCCGATCGCGACGAGCTGGTCAAGGTGCTGATCCCGCGCGAGCAGGGCGGCATTCTGTCGAAGAAGGGCGTCGTCGACTACACCGTCGGCAAGGGCGTGGCGCCCGGTGTCTTCGTCATCGTCGAGGCGACGCATCCGCGCATCATCGAGCGCATGGACGATCTGCATATCGGCCACGGTCCCTATTACAGCTTCTTCAGGCCCTACCATCTGACCTCGCTGGAAGTGCCGCTGACGGCCGCTCGCATCGCGCTTTACGGCAAGCCCGACATGGTGCCGCTGCCGCGGCCGGTGGCCGAGGTCTGCGCCGTGGCCAAGCGCGATCTGGCGGCAGGCGAGGTTTTCGATGCGATCGGCGAGACCTGCTACCGCTCCTGGACCATGACCGTCGAAGAAGCCCGCGCCCATCGCGCCGTGCCGGTCGGTCTGCTCGAAGGCGGCAAGGTGCTGAAACCGGTGAGGAAAGGCGAATTGCTCACCGCCGACAATGCCGCGCCCGACCCGACGACCAGGCTATTCGCCTTGCGCCGGCTGCAGGACGAGATGCTGTATGGGCGTGACGCTGTCGACCGGTGAGCTGTCGCGGTGCCTTTGGCCGGGCCCACTGGCATTGTCATTACAACTCTCTATATTGTATTGACGATGAAGGCGGAGGCGATCACATGAATCTTCAGATCAGGGACCCGCGCGCACGCGAACTGGCGCGAGAGCTTGCTGCCAAACGCAAGATTTCGATGACCGAAGCGGTCATCGAAGCGCTTGAATCCGAGTTGAAGCGGGAGAGCGGACGCATTCCCCTGGCTGAGCGGCTTGCTGCCATTGCCAACGACTTCAAGGCCAAGGCAGGCCAAGGTGGTCGGGCTGTGACGAAGGATGAGATCGATGAGATGTGGGGCCATTCCTGATGTTCATCGACACCTCCGTGGTTGTCGCGATTCTTTCAGGCGAAGAGGATGCCCGCGAGTTGAGTAACCGCATTGAGGCAGCGCCCGCGAGGATAACTTCGGCGTTGGTGGTGCTTGAAGCGGCGATGCGGCTTTCGACGATGCTTGCCGTGCCGCCGGTTGTCGCCGGAGATGCGATAGAGGCGTTTCTTCGCGAAGCCGAAATCGAAATTGTGCCGATCGACGCCAGCGATGCCAAGCTCGCGATCCAGGCGTTTTCAGACTACGGAAAGGGGCGCGGACATCCCGCCCAGCTCAACTTAGCCGACTGCCTTTCTTATGCCTGCGCAAAAAGTCATGGCTCCGCACTGCTCTACAAGGGCAACGACTTTTCGCATACCGACCTCGCGTAATCCGCAACCGGCTGTTACTTCCCCAGCTCTATCGACCGCAGCCGCGCCGCTTCCACCGCCTCGGTGAGCAGGCGCGTCAGCCGGTCCTCGCCCATCAGTACTGCAAGGGCCGCAGCCGTGGTGCCGTTGGGGCTGGTCACCTGCTGTCTGAGCACGCCCGGCTCCTCGCCGCTTTCGGCGGCCAGCGAGGCGGCGCCGTAGACCGTCTGCATTGCCAAGAGCTTGGCAGTCCTGGTCGGCAGGCCGGCCTTCTCGGCTGCCACCGTCAGCGCTTCGATGAAATGGAAGATATAAGCCGGCCCCGACCCGGAGACTGCCGTCACCGCGTCCATCAGGCCCTCGTCATCGATATCGGCCACTTGCCCGCCCGCCGAAAGCAGGTCGGCCACAAAACGCTTGGTGTCCTCGGAAACCAGCCTGTTGGAAAACACCACCATCATGCCCTTGCCGATTGCCGCCGGCGTGTTGGGCATGCAGCGCACGATCGGCGCGCGGTCGCCGAGAATGCCTTCGAACGTGGCGACCGGCGTCCCGGCGGCGATGCTGAGGAAAGTGGTTCGGCCATCGTTGAAGCGGATGTAGCCAGCCGTGACGTCGCGGATCACCTGTGGCTTGACCGCAAGGACGACGAGGGCCGGCACGGCGTTGGCCGGTATGGCGCCAGCATCCGCGCCGGCAGCGCAGCCCAGTGCTTCGGCACGCTTGCGCAACTCGGCATTGGGCTCGACCACGAACACCACCGCCGGAGCCAGCTTGCCGGCTTTCAGCCAGCCCGAGAGCATGGCGTAGCCCATATTGCCGCAACCGGCGAGAACAAGCCTGACCGTCATCGAAAGCCTCCCATATTGAGATGGCTTCCCCATAGACGTTCGCGGCAGGGCGGGGAAGCCCTGTTGGGACCGTGATCAGGCGGAAACCCCGACCTTGCGGTTGGGATGCGTATGTAGTCGCGCAGCCGCGCGGCGACCAAATTAACCTTTTATTTCCTATGCCTGTTTAGCATCGCTTAACCAGTGGCGGTCGCTACGTCCCAGCCCGAGGGGAAGGCTCCAGAAACCATGGCTTATAGGAAAAATCGTGAACACTGGAGGAACGAGCAGTCCTTGCTGTCGCTCGTCGAGGCGGTGCGCGGCGAGGACGAAGCATCGCTGGTTTTGCTAGAGGACCGCGCAGGCCCGTCATGGCGCGAGGATGCCGCCACACGCCATCGTCTTGCCCGCTCGCGCCGCGAAGCGTGTGCCAGTCCGATCCTGTTGGCAGCCGCCGGCATAAGCCAGCCCGATCCTGATGAGCCAAAGGCCGGCACCATACTGATGGAAGAGGCTGCAGCTGCCGATGGGTTTTTCGACCCCGCTGGCTCCCTTGGCGGCCCCGATGCCGGTTCCGCCGATCACGCAGCATACCGGGCAGCGCCGCCTCCCGCTCAGCCGGTCGAGGTCGCGCGTACCAAACGTCCTGGTCCGATCGGTGCCGTGTTGTCGGCGCTGAGCCGGCTCATGCCTGGCAGAGCGCCGGAGGAGATGGCGTCCGGTGAGACTTCCGCCGCGACAAATTCCACCGCAGCGATGCCACCTGCGTTCCACCCGCAGCCGCTCTATGCCGGTCGGGCACCTTATCCGCAGCAACCCACGCCGCCGCATTCGGCCCATACTCAGGCCTGGTCGAGGAAGGCAAATCAGGCCTCGGAAGCCGCCGATCAGCAAAGCCAGATCGAGGAAATCCGCGCCAGCCTGCGCGAATTCCGCGAGGTCGTTCGCGAGCTCACCGAAAACCGCGCGCGCCGCCGCTATTTCTGAGCGTCGAATAAAACATGCCGGTTTCGAGTTAACGGCATGGGACGGCGCATTGACGGGATTGCCCGGCTCGATTTTCGTGAAAATGCCGCGCTGCATGTCCGCCCGCAGCGCATGGTTCTGGGCAACGGCCTGCATAAAAGATATCTGGAGCGCGCCGCATGGATGTTTTAACGCGGCAGGCTTACGCGATAGGCGTCGAGGGTGGTTCATGGCTGAGTTGATTGACGGAAAAAGCGTCGCCGAAGACGTGGTGCGGCGGGTCAAGGCCCTGACCGCCGAACTGGCGGAAAAGGGCGGACGGCAGCCCGGTCTCGCCGTGGTCATCGTCGGCGAGGATCCGGCGAGCCAGGTCTATGTCGCCTCCAAATCCCGCACCGCCAAGGAATGCGGCTTCCATTCGGTTCAGCACACGCTGCCGGCCGAAACCTCCGAGCCGGACCTGTTGAAGATCATCGGCCAGCTCAACGCCGATCCGGCCATCAACGGCATCCTCGTGCAGCTTCCGCTTCCCGGCCATATCGATTCCGGCAAGATCATCCAGACCATCGCGCCGGAGAAGGATGTCGACGGCTTCCACTTCATCAATGTCGGCAAGCTCGGCACCGGCGAACTCGAGACCGCCTTCGTGCCTTGCACGCCGGCCGGCTCGATGCTGCTGATCGAACGCGTGCGCGGCAAGGACCTGTCCGGTCTCAATGCGGTCGTCGTCGGGCGTTCGAACATCGTCGGCAAACCGATGGCCAATCTTCTGCTTGCCGCCAACTGCACCGTCACCATCGCACACAGCCGGACCAGGGACCTGCCGGCGCTTGCCCGCACCGCCGATATTCTGGTCGCCGCCGTCGGCCGGTCTGAAATGGTCCGCGGCGACTGGGTCAAGCCTGGCGCCACTGTCATCGATGTCGGCATCAACCGCGTCGCCGCACCTGAAAAGGGCGAAGGCAAGACGCGCCTCGTCGGCGACGTCGCCTTTGCCGAAGCAGCGAAGGCGGCCGGCGCCATCACGCCGGTGCCTGGCGGCGTCGGACCGATGACCATTGCCATGCTGATGGCCAACACGCTAGCTTCCGCCTATCTCGCAGCCGGATTGAAACGGCCTTCCTTCTGACCAGAAAGCAGCGTCCTTGCCGAACCTCACTGTTCCCTTAGAACGGCCGGTCACCAATGATCCCGTTCAGGGCGGGCGGCAGTTCGGGTTTCTGTTGGTCGACAAGTTCTCCATGTTCTCGCTGGCCGCGGCAATCGACACGTTCCGGTCGGCGAACCGGCTGCTCGGCCGCGATTTCTATGGCTGGACTACGGTGTCGGCCGACGGCGACGCCGTCATGGCGTCCAACGGCCTGCCGCTCAAGATCGACTACGCGGTTGCCGATCTGCCGCCGGTCGATATCCTGTTCGTCTCGGTCGGGCTGACGACGGAATTTCCCGGCAAGAGCAAGGTGCTGGCAGCGCTGCGCAGTTGGGGCCGGCGCGGCAATGCGCTCGGCGCGCTTTCGGTCGGTTCCTATTTGCTTGCCGAAGCAGGCCAGCTCGATGGCTATCGCTGCACCATCCATTGGGAAAACCGCGCCGGCTTCCTCGAACGCTTTCCGGACATCAACTGCACCGGCAACGTCTTCGAGATCGACCGCAAGCGCTACACCTGCGCCGGCGGCACCACATCGATCGACCTGATGCTGGAGATCGTGCGCGGTGATTTCGGCTCGAGCCTCGCCAATGGCGTCGCCAACCAGTTCCAGCATGAGCGCATCCGCTCGGCCGGGGACCGCCAGCGCGTCGGCCCGGAACGCGACCTGACCGGCAAGTCGGAGAAGCTGCGCCGCATCGTCGAGCTGATGGCCGACCATCTCGACGAGCCGCTGTCGGCGGTGCAGCTCGCCAAGTCGGCGGGCCTGTCGGTGCGCCAGGTCGAGCGCCTGTTCCTGCGCCATCTCAGTGTGACGCCCGGGCGCTATTATATGCGGCTCAGGCTCGAGCGGGCGCGCGAATTGCTGCGCCAGACCAACATGCCGATCCTCGACGTGGCAATCGCCACCGGCTTCACCTCGCATTCCTATTTTGCCCAGAGCTACCGGCTGCAATTCGGCCGGCCGCCTTCCGAGGAACGCCGCACGGCCTATTGAGGGTTTGGCAGAGAGGCGACGCAGCTTCGTACTCCGTCCGGGCTTGTGTCGCGACCCGGCGTCAAATAGCTTTCCGGCGCCGAGCGGCGGCGACTGACGGGGGAGATTTTTGATGGCGGGATTTGTGCAGAGCGTCGCTGCGGCGGCCCTGTTGCTGCGGACGACGGGGTTCGGCTTCGCCGCCGATCGCGTCATCGTCATTCTCGATGCCTCCGGCTCGATGTGGGCGCAGATCGACGGCAAGCCCAAGCTCGAAATCGCCCGTCAATCACTGCGGAACGTGCTGCAATCGGTCCCGGCCGAGGAGGAAATAGGCTTCATGGCCTATGGCCATCGCGAGAAGGCCAGTTGCGACGACATCGAACTCATCGTGCCACCGCAGGCAGGCTCGGCAAGTGCGATCTCAGCCGCGGCCGACAGCTTGAAATTTCAGGGCAAGACGCCGCTGACCGCTGCGGTCAAGCAAGCGGCGGAAGCATTGAAATACACCGAGGACAAGGCGACGGTCGTTCTCATCACCGATGGCATCGAGACATGTAGCGGCGATCCCTGTGCGCTCGGCAAGGAACTGGAGGCTGCTGGCGTCGACTTCACCGTCAATGTCGTCGGCTTCGGCCTGACGGCGGCCGAGGGCAAGCAGGTCGGTTGCCTCGCCGACAATACCGGCGGCAAATATATCGAAGCGTCGGATGAAAACGCATTGCAGGACGCCCTCGTCGAGACCGTTGCGCCTCCGCCACCCGCCCCTGAACCGATTCCCGCCCCGCAGCCTGCTCCCCAGCCGGCGCCCGCCCAGCCGGCGGAGTCCAATTTCGTGCCCACCGTCGTGCTTGCCGAGGGTGGCGATCCCGTCACCGACGGCAACGCCTGGGAGATCTACAAGGCGAATTCCGACGGCACGCGCGGCGATCCCGTCACCACCGAATATGGCACCTACAAGGGCAATCTGGAGCCGGGCGACTATATCGTCGTCGCGCGTGCCGGCGAGGCCAGGGCCGAACAGAAGATCAAGATAGAGCCTGGCCAGGTCGCCAAACCGCACTTCAACCTGAATGCCGGCACGCTGGTCATCCACCCGCGGCCAAGCGAAGGAGCGGACGTTGATGACGGCGCGGCTGTCGTAATCGGCTATCCCGGCGTCGACACCCCGCCGACCTATTACGGTGACACGAAAGTCGTGCTGCCGGCCGGTGACCAGAAGGTGACGGTCACGATCGGCCAGGGCATGGTTATCGAGACGATCCCGCTTGCCGCCGGCAGGGTCATCGACAAGGACATCATCGTCGGCGTCGGGAGTATCGTCGCCAACGCCTATTATGCTGCCGGCGGCGACAAGGCCGAGGGTTCGGGCGTCGGCTTCAAAGTGCTCCAGGCGAAAAAGAACGTCGACGGAACCAGGCAGGAGGTGACTTATGCCTACGGTCCGGACAGCAAGTTCGATCTGCCGCCCGACGATTATGTAATGGTCGCGACGGTCGACCTTGCGGTGGCCGAGCAGCCGTTCAGCGTCAAGGTTGGCGACCATCAGGATCTGAAGATCGCGATGAACGCCGGCATGCTGACGATAACCGCGCCAGGGGCCTCGAAGATCGAGATATTCGAGGCCAGGAAGGCCATCGACGGAACCCGCAAGTCGGTCGGCTACGCCTACGACCAGAAGTATCAAGCCACCCTGTCGGCCGGCGACTACGCGGTGGTTTCGGAGAAATCGGACAACAGCTCGAGGGAAGGCACGGTAACGGTCAGGGCCGGCGCGCGAGCCGAGCTGACCGTTCAGTAGATCTAAGGGAGAGCGGCCACCAGCCGCTCTTCCATGGTCGAAAAGTCATGCCGTACCGAAGGCGCTGGCGCCATGGTCGGCGCGTCCCACCAACTGCCGGAACCCGGCGAAAAGCTCGCGGCCGAAGCCGAATTCATTGCCTATGAGGTCGCTGTCCGCGGGGCGGCGCAGTGCGAAATCGCCGGCTGGCACCAGTACCTCCAGCGTCCCGGCCTCGGCGTCGAGCCTGATGATATCGCCGTCATGGATCCTGGCGATAGGCCCGTCCTCCGCCGCTTCCGGCGTCACGTGGATCGCCGCTGGCACCTTGCCTGAAGCGCCCGACATGCGGCCGTCGGTGACCAACGCCACATGCTGGCCGCGGTCCTGCAGGATGCCGAGCACGGTGGTCAGCCTGTGCAATTCCGGCATGCCGTTGGCCTTCGGTCCCTGGAACCGAATGACGGCGATGAAGTCGCCGGTCAGCGACCCCGCCTTGAACGCCTCGTTCAGGCCTTGCTGGCTGTCGAACACCTTGGCCGGCGCCTCGATGACGCGCCGCTCCGGCTTGACCGCCGATGTCTTGATGACGGCGTGGCCGAGATTGCCCGAAAGCACTTTCAGACCGCCGCTCGGCTGGAACGCCTTCTTGAACGGCGCCAGCACCTTCTCGTCCCCGCTCTCGCGCGGCGAAGCCTCGCGCACGACGCCGCCGTCCGCACCGAGCTTGGCCTCGACCGCGTAGGGGCGCAGCCCTTCGCCCCACACCGTCTGCACATCCTCGTGCAGGATGCCTGCGTCGAGCAGTTCGCGGATCAGGAAGCCGAGCCCGCCGGCGGCGTGGAAGTGGTTCACATCGGCAAGGCCGTTCGGATAGACTCGCGCCAGCAGCGGCACGGCTTCCGAGATGTCGGAAATATCCTGCCAGGTAGTGGCGATGCCGGCCGCCGCTGCCATGGCGATCAGGTGGATGGTGTGGTTGGTCGAACCGCCGGTGGCGTGCAGGCCGACGATGCCGTTGACGATCGAGCGCTCGTCGATCATCCGTCCGACCGGCGTGTAGGCGTTGCCGAGCGCGGTGATCGCCAGCGCCCGCTTCGTCGCTTCCCTGGTCAGCGCGTCGCGCAGCGGCGTGCCGGGATTGACGAAGGAAGCGCCAGGCGTGTGCAGGCCCATGATCTCCATCAGCATCTGGTTGGAATTGGCGGTACCGTAGAAAGTGCAGGTTCCCGGCCCGTGATAGGATTTTGATTCGGCTTCGAGCAGTTCGGCCCGCCCGGCCTTGCCCTCGGCATAGAGCTGGCGGATCTTGGCCTTTTCGTCGTTCGGAATGCCGGTCGTCATGGGCCCGGCCGGGATGAAGACCGCCGGCAGATGGCCGAAGGTCAGCGCCGCGATCACCAGCCCGGGCACGATTTTGTCGCAGACGCCGAGATAGACGGCGGCATCGAACATGTTGTGCGACAGGCCGATTGCCGCGGCCATGGCGATCACGTCGCGCGAGAACAGCGACAGCTCCATTCCGGGCTGGCCCTGGGTGACGCCGTCACACATCGCCGGCACGCCGCCGGCCACCTGGGCGATGCCGCCGGCCTCGCGCGCCGCATCCTTGATCAGCGCCGGAAACGTCTCGAAAGGCTGATGTGCCGACAGCATATCGTTATAGGAGGTGATAATGCCGAGATTCGGCACCCGGTCCCCGCCAAGCGCTACCTTTTCGGAAGGGCTGCAGACGGCAAAGCCATGGGCCAGGTTGCCGCAGGACAGCACGGCCCGGTTGGCGGTGCGGTTCGAGGCTTCGGCGATGCGGCCGAGATAGGCCTCGCGACCGGGCTTGGAGCGCTCACGGATGCGCTGGGTGATGGCTTCGATATCGCGTCTTGCGGTCATGGCGGTCGGTCCTTTCAGGCGAGGTCCCGCAAACACCTTCCGGCTATTGCCGGGACCTGCAGCCAAGTTGAGATCAGGGTGCCCAGAAAACCTCTACGGGCTTTTGAGTGGCATCGAGCACGGCGCGAATGGGCTTTCGTGCTCCAGTTCCAAGCGCGGCCTCGAATGCGGTGCGTTTTTCCGCGCCCTCGATATGCAGCGCGATGAAGGCGGCATTGATGATCCGCGCCAGTGATAGCGTCAGCCGTGGCTCGCCGGCGCTTGCCGCGTGAACCGGAAGCACGATCTTTTGCGACGACGGATCGAGCAATCTTGCCAGGTTGTCGGCATCCGGAAAGAACGAGGCGGTGTGGCCATCAGTTCCCATGCCGAGCACAACAACGTCGAGTGGCCAGGGCAGCACTTGCAGCGCCTCACTGTCGGAGACCGCTGCACCCTCGATCGTTGCCGCGGCGTGGTAGAGCGGCACGAAATTCGCGGCGGCGGCCGCGTTCTGCAGCAGGTTGGCGGCAACCAGGCCGGCATTGGAGCGCGGCGATGAGGGCGGCACGAAGCGCTCGTCGACCAATGTTATCGTCACCTTTTCCCAGGCGATCGGAACGGTCGAAAGCGCCGCGAAGAATTTCGCCGGCGTCGTGCCGCCCGAGACCGCAAGCAGCGCCATGCCGCGCTCGGCGATCGCCTTTGAGAGACGGCCGGCGACGTGGCCGGCAAGCGCTGTCGCCAACTCCTGGCGTCCGGCAAATTCGTGCCAGTTGTAGGCGCCGCCTAATTGCTCTCGTGCCATGTCCGCCCGTCGCGTTCGATCAGCGCAATCGAGGCCGAGGGGCCCCATGTGCCGGCGGTGTAGCCTTGCGCCTCTTGCCTGCCGCTTTCCCAGGCGTCCTGGATCGGGTCGATCCATTTCCACGCCGCCTCGACCTCGTCGCGGCGCATGAACAGCGTCTGGTTGCCACGGATGACGTCCATGATCAGCCGCTCATAGGCATCGGGGGCGCGGCCGTCGAAGGATTGCGCAAAACTCATGTCGAGCGGAATCTGGCGCAGCCGCATGCCGCCCGGCCCCGGATCCTTGATCATGATGAACTGCTTGACGCCCTCGTCGGGCTGCAGCCTGATGACCAGCTGGTTGGCGGAGATCGGCCCGGCGCTCTCGCCGAAGATCGAATGCGGGATCGGCTTGAATTCGATGACGATCTCCGAAACGCGCGTCGCCAGCCGCTTGCCGGTCCGGAGATAGAACGGCACGCCCGCCCAGCGCCAGTTGCCGATCTCGGCTTTGAGCGCAACGAAAGTCTCGGTGTTGCTGTACTTGCCGAGCTCCTCGACATAGCCTTTCACCGGCCCGCCGGCCGAGGCGCCGGCACGGTATTGTCCGCGCACCGTGTGCTTCGGCGCTTCGTTGCCGTTGATGCGCTTCAGCGCCCGCAGCACCTTCAGCTTTTCGTCACGGACGGCATCGGCGTCCATCGACGACGGCGCCTCCATGGCGACGAGGCAGAGCAGTTGCAGCATGTGGTTCTGCACCATGTCGCGCAATGCGCCGGCCTTGTCGTAATAAGTGACGCGGTCTTCCAGGCCGACTGTCTCGGCCACGGTGATCTGCACATGATCGACATTGGCGGAATTCCAAAGCGGCTCGTAGAGCGCGTTGGCAAAGCGCAGCGCCATCAAATTCTGGACCGTCTCCTTGCCGAGATAGTGATCGATGCGGAAAATCTGGCTTTCATGGAAGTCGTCGCCGACCAGGTCGTTGAGCGCGCGCGCCGAAGCTAGATCGCGGCCGATCGGCTTTTCCAGCACGATGCGCGAATTCGGCGTGATCAGCCCGTGCTCCTTCAGCTTGTGCGAGATGTCGCCGAACAGTGCCGGCGCCACCGCCAGATAGAAAGCGCGGATGTGTTCGCTGTCGCCGATCGCCTTCTTCAGCCTGTCGAAGCCGGCACCTGTGGTTGCATCTGCCGGGACATAGGAAAGCCGTGCGAGGAACGTCTTCAGTTCCGTGGCGTCGATATCTTCCGGCTTCACGTGGTCGGCAATCGCCTGCCTGGCGAAAGACTGGAACTCCTCGTCTGTCATCTTCGAACGCGATGTGCCGATGATGCGCGTCGGCTCGGAAAACTGGTGGTCGCGCTGGCGGTAGTATAGCGACGGCAGAAGCTTGCGTTCCGACAGGTCGCCGGTGCCGCCGAAAATGATGAAGTCGAAAGGGTCGACGGGAATGATCTGGCTGGTCATGGTCTGTCCGCTCTGACGCCGGTCGCGATAACGCGGCTGATATAATCTAATCGATTTAAACTTGCCAGTGCCATTGCGTCACATCCGCGTGTGCTCTTGACACCGGCGCTGGCCGGCGGCTTGTCGGCAAGCGATGCTTCCGGGAGCGTTCGCAGGTGCAGCATAGAGCGGGATCAAGGCGAAAGCCAAAGGAGAAATCGGCAATGGACGCACATCTTTCGATGGCCTGGCCAAACGCGTCATCGATCGCTTTCAACGATGAGTGAGAAAAGCATGCGCCTCAAAAACAAGGTCGCCATCATCACTGGCGCTGCCTCGGGCTTTGGCGAGGGCATGGCCAGGCGCTTTGCCGAGGAGGGCGCGCGCGTAGTCGTCGCCGATCTGAACGCCAAGGGCGCAGAGCGCGTTGCCGGCGAGATCGGCGAAAAGGCGATCTGGACCCAGACCGACGTTTCGCTGCGGTCCGAATTCGACGACATGGTCCATGCCGCAATGAGCGCCTTCGGCCGCATCGACATCATGGTCAACAATGCCGGTTACACCCATCGCAACGGTGACATGCTGGAAGTCGACGAAGCGACCTTCGACCTGATCACATCAGTCAACATGAAGGCGATCTACCACGCAGCGCTTGCCGTGGTGCCGGTCATGGAACGGCAGGGCGGTGGCGTCATCCTGACGACGGCCTCCACGGCCGGTATCAGGCCGCGGCCCGGCCTCACCTGGTACAATGCATCGAAGGGCTGGGCGATCACCGCGACCAAATCGATGGCGGTGGAACTCGCGCCGAAGAACATCCGCGTCAACTGCCTCTGCCCAGTTGCCGGCGAGACCGGCATGCTCGCGAAATTCATGGGCGCCGACACACCCGAGATCCGCGAGAAGTTCCGCGCGTCGATCCCGCTCGGCCGGCTTTCGACGCCGCTCGACATAGCCAATGCCGCGCTTTGGCTCGCTTCGGACGAGGCGGCTTTCATCACCGGCGTGGCGCTGGAAGTCGACGGCGGGCGTTGTATTTGAACGGTCCGGTTATCCGGCGGAGGACCGGCTGATGGCGAGCGACCCGCAATCGCTCTGCCGGCCCTACGCCCCGGTTTTGACGTAGCTCTTGTAGATCCAGCCGCGCTTGCCGTTGTAGACGATCTGGCACCATTGCTTGCAGCTCATCACTTGCACCGATGTCTTGGCCGGCACGGTGAGAATGGCGGCCGCATTCTTTTTTGGGCCGGTGCGCATGGTGACGGATCTCAGGATGTGTCCGGTACCGGCAGTATTGGCTTTTCCGGATTTTGCCTTGGTGCTGTTGTCGTCTTCGCTCGCGGTCTGCGTCGGCAGTTGCGGCTTGGGCGTTGGGATGGCGGCGGTCTGCGCGCCATCGGGCCCGCTGTTTTTCGTCGAGCTGCCGGGAGCCGCGACCTTGGCAAACAATGCCGCAGCGTCGGGTTTTGCTGCCGGGTCGGCGAATGCCACCGAAGCAGACGATTTATCGGTCGCCTGCTCGGTCTGGCTTGCCAGCTGGTCGGATGCTGCCGTGGCGGCGGCCGATGCCGTCTTTGGCCCCGTCCAGCGCGGATCGTTGGGAGCCAGCGCTGGTATCTCGGCTTCCGCTGCGGCCACCGCTGGGGAAACCGCATCTGCCTTGCCCGTCGTCCGCGGCGCCGCAGCAAGCTTGGCAGGCATGATCTTCGTCGTCTTGACCGGGATGGTCGGAACGATCTGCTCAGGACTTGCGGCCGCTTGTCGCTCATTTGCCGGCAATGCCAGCCACAGTGCCACCGCGGCAACGCCGAGCAGTGCGGCCGTGCCAAGCGCGGCTATCACCAGATGCGCGTTCGACCGGACCCCGTGCCAGAACGTCGGCCGCATATCGTAACCGAATTGCATCGCAAGGCGCCGTCGTTCCGGCGCGCCGAAACTGAAGGGCTCTCTCACACTTGCCACCTCCATTTGCGGGCCGATGTTCTTACGACCCATGCCGGAGAGCCGGCATTTCGATCGGCATCGGTCCCAAACCAAAAGCGGGCAGGCCCGCAAAAATTCCCCGTTCAGCTGCCCACGAGCATCATCTTTCGCCCGCGATTGTGGCATCACTGCGCCCTTGGCTGGAATTCTGCGCCCTGGTTAAGGATTCTGCAACGTCTGGTTAAATCCTGTCCCGCAACGCGTACCAGTTGAGCGCAAGAAAGAGCAGTGGCGCGCGCAAACGCCGGCCGCCGGGGAAGGGTGGAATTTTCAGGTCCTCGATCAGCTTCAGCCGGTCGCGGTTGCCGGCGACCGTCTCGGCATAAAGCTTGCCGAAAAAGTTCGACAGCATGACGCCGTGGCCGGAATAACCGCCGATCGAGGTCACATTGGGCATCACTTCGCGCACGAACGGCTTTCTCGGCATGGTGATGCCGACATAGCCGCCCCAGCCATGGGTGATCTCGACGTCCTTCAGTGCCGGATAAATCTCGGCAATCTGCCGGCGGATGTGGATGTGGATGTCCTTGGGATCGTTGACCGCATAGATCTCGCGCCCGCCAAACAGCAGCCGCCCATCCTTCGATTTGCGGAAATAGCGCACGACGAAGCGCGAATCGTCGACCGCCTCGCCACCTGGCAACACTTTGGAATCGGCTCCCAGCGGTACCGTCGCGCCGATGAACGAGCCGATCGGCATGATATGCGCGGCACTCACCGGTTCGAGCGTGCCGCCATAGGCATTGACCCCGATCAGGCATTTAGCGGCGGCGATCGTGCCCTTCGGCGTCACAACCCTGACCTTGCCGCCGCCGGAGGTGATGCCGGTTGATGACGTCTGCTCGAATAGCTTTGCGCCGGCCTCTGCCGCCACCTTTGCGGTGCCGATGACCAGTTTCAGCGGATGGATGTGGCCGGTGCCGGTGTCGCGGGTGCCGCCGAAATAATGCGTCGAGCCCAGCCGCTCGGCTGTCTCTGCGGCATCCATGAATGAGATGTGCGGATAGCCGAAACGGCTCGCCACGATCTCGGCATGCGCCTTGTAGTCGTCGACATAGCGCTTCTTGTGCGCCACCGACATCTGGCCGGGCATATAGTCGATCTCGATCTGGTGCATCGCGGCGAAGTCGAGGAGATGCGCCTTGGCCTCTTCGGCCAGGTCGAACAGCGCCTTGGCGCGGGAAAAGCCGTATTCCGCTTCCAGTTCCTCTGCCCAGGCCCGTTGTCCGGTGCCGAGCTGGCCACCATTGCGGCCCGATGCGCCGTCACCGAAACGATGCGTTTCGATAAGCACGACATCCGCGCCTGTCTTGGCGAGATGAGCCGCCGCCGACAGACCGGTAAAGCCGCCGCCGACAATCACGACATCGCATGTCCGGTCGCCGTCGAGCGTCGGATATTCGGGCCTTGGCCCGGCCGTGTCTTCGTACCAGGAGCGGCCGGGGGAGATTGGGGATTGGTAAGTCATGATGCTCGGCTAGGGCAGTAGGGCAGTAGGTGTCTATTCAGCCGACAGCTTGCGGATCAGAAGCCGCAAGAGCTTTCCTACGCTCTCGCTGTGGGGCATCAATGACTCGACCGCCTCGCGAGAGGTAATTCCAACCCTTTGCGCGATTAAAAGGTGTGTCTCCAGTTCCTTGAGTGATCCCTGGGCGATCCTGAGAAACTGCTGGTAGGAAGCTCGGCTTTCTCGGCCGTAACCCTCGGCGATGTTGGCGGGCACCGACGTTGCTGCCCGACGCACCTGACTCGTCAGCCCGTAGATCTCGTTTTTCGGCCAAGTCCTTGTTACTTGGTAGATTGCAACTGTTAGGTCCATGGCTTGCTGCCAAACGATCAGATCCCTGTACGATGCGATCTTGTCCGTCATCCTTGCCCTACTGCCCTACTGCCATATTGCCCTACTCCCCTACTCCCCTACTCCCCTACTCCCCTACTCCCCTACTACACATTCAGCAGCAAATACTCCCTCTCCCACGGGCTGATCACTTCCATGAAGGTCTCGAATTCCGCTCGCTTGATCGCCGCATAGGTGGCGGCAAATGACTTGCCGAGCAGCGCGCCGAGTTCTTCGTCTGCCTCGAACAGGTCGACGGCTTCGAGCAGGCTGCGCGGCAGGTCGATCTGGTCCTCGTTGGCGGTCGTCAGAACCGGCGGCTCGGCCTTGATCTTGTTGGTCATGCCGATCAGTCCGCAGGCAAGCGATGCCGCCAGCGCCAGATAGGGGTTGGCGTCGGAGGAGGGGATGCGGTTTTCGACGCGCCGCGCCGCCGGGTCGGAGCGGGGCACACGGAAGGCCGTGGTACGGTTGTCGTAGCCCCATTTGTTGTTGACCGGCGCCGAGGCCGACTGCGTCAGCCGCCGGTAGGAATTGACATAGGGTGCAAACATTACCAGCGCGTTGGGCACATGTTTCTGCATGCCGCCGATGAAGTGGAAGAAGGCGTCGGTCTCCGAGCCGTCCTCCGCCGAAAAGACGTTCTTGCCGGTCTTCTTGTCGATGATCGACTGATGGATATGCATGGCCGAACCGGGCTGCCCTTGGATCGGCTTGGCCATAAACGTGGCGTAGATCTCGTGCTTGAGCGCCGCCTCGCGGATGGTTCGCTTGAACATGAACACCTGGTCGGCGAGCTCGATCGGATCGCCGTGACGCAGATTGATTTCGAGCTGGCCGGCGCCCTCCTCGTGGATCAGCGTGTCGATCTCCAGGCCCTGGCTTTCGGAGAAATGGTAGATGTCGTCGATCAATTCGTCGAATTCGTTAACCCCGGCAATCGAATAGCCGGCGCCGCCGCCGATCGGCCGCCCCGATCGACCTACTGGCGGGGTCAGCGGATAGTCCGGATCGGGGTTCTTGCGCACCAGGTAGAACTCGATCTCGGGTGCCACGACCGGCCTCAGCCCACGCTTGTCATAGGCGGCAAGCACGCGCTTCAGCACGTTGCGCGGCGTGAACTCGACCGAGCGGCCGTCCTGGTGGACGAGGTCGCAGATAACCGCCGCGGTAGGGTCCTCCTCCCACGGCACCACCGTCAGCGTCGAGAGGTCAGGCATCAGCTTGAGGTCGCCGTCGTCCTCCGGATAGTGGAAGCCGTTGCCGTCCTCCGGATAGCCGCCGGAAATCGTTGTCATGAACACCGCCGAAGGCAGCGCCAGCGAGGTGTTGGAGGTGAACTTCTTCGATGGCATCATCTTGCCGCGCGCAACCCCGGCCTGGTCGGGTGTGATGCATTCGATATCTTCGATGCCGCGCCATTCCAGCCAGGCGCTGACTTCCTTCCAGTTCTTGACGCCACGTTGGTTTTTCACGAAGGCAGGCGTGCGGGCGCGTCCTCCGCGGCTCGACGGACGGACTTCCTTTTTTGCAGGCGGCATCAATCACCAGATTTGTTGCAGATTGTGGAGTATAGCCGTTGCCGGCGACGAAAGGGAAGGGGAGCCGGCTGGCGTCCGCCTCGATTAACCGGGGGAACACAACGACTTCCGGATAAAAGCCTCCTGGTCTAGGGTCGGCCTCCCGCAACGCTGCAATTAATGGTCCCCATGCAACACAGCCGCAAACTGACGACGATCGGCTTCGACGCCGATGACACGCTGTGGCAGAACGAACAGTTCTTCCGCGTGACCGAGAAGCGCTTTGCCGCACTGCTCGCCGATCACGCCGAGGAGGACCGGATTTCAGCAAGATTGCTGGAGGCCGAGAAGCGCAACCTCGCGGTCTACGGCTTCGGCATCAAGGGGTTCACGCTGTCGATGATCGAGACGGCGATTGAGGTCACCAACGGCCAGGTGCGGGCCTCGACTATCGCCGAAATTCTCGCCGCGGGCCGCGAGATGCTCAGCCATCCGATCGAGCCGCTTCCGCATGCGCGCGAAACCGTGGAAAAGCTGGCCGGCGCCTACCGCCTGGTGCTGATCACCAAGGGCGACCTGTTCGACCAGGAACGCAAGCTCGCGCAATCCGGGCTGGGCGAGCTGTTTGATGCCGTCGAGATCGTCAGCGACAAGAGCGCGGCCACCTATAGCCGCATCTTCAGCCGCCACGGCGACGGCCCGGAAAAGGGTATGATGGTCGGCAACTCGCTCAAATCGGACGTCGTGCCGGCCATCGAAGCCGGCAGTTGGGGCATCCACGTTCCGCATGATCTGACCTGGGTGCTGGAACATGTCGAGCCGCCGGTCTCGGCACCACGCTTTCGCCAGATAGCCAATCTCGGTGAACTGCCGGGCTTGATCGAGCGTATCGGCGAGATTGATTGATCAGGTCTGCAGCCGAGGCATCACGGTAGGCGTCAATTGCGGCTAATTGCGATCAGCCGGTCGATCACCGGCTGCAGCCGTTCGGTGGTGATCGGCTTGACGACCACTGCATCGATGACGCTGGACAGGCCCAGGCTCTCCGGCGTGCCGGTCTTGACTGAAAGCAGGATCACCGACGGAAGCGATCTGCCTGACGCCCTTCGCAGTGCATCGATACCCGACAGCAAGGCGTCGCAGTCCCCATTCTCCGCACCGCCGTCGAGAACGACAGTCCCGGGAATCAGCGCGTGCAAGGCCTTTGCCGCGGTTTCGGGAGTTTCCGAGATCGGTTTGAGGCCGGACCGCTCCACGATTTTTGAAACCACGACGCGGTTGATCGGTGATTTTCCGACCACCAGCACCCGCGAGAAATCCGGGAGCATCCGCGTCTCCATGTCCCGGCTAACGAAAGGCAGCTGTTTTGCAGTCTCGATATCGCGATTCGCTGGGCACATGGCGGGGCAGGCCGTTGTTCAATGTTTCAATGCAGGGTTGAAACTCGAGAGGTAATTGGCGTGAGATCACTGCTCATGTCAAGCTCAAATGGCGTATCAGGAGAATATCGCAAGAAACATTAAAATTAAAATTAAGTGCTTTTCTTTGCCGCCGCCCGAAGAAGAAGTTGCCACCACAACCGGGCAGGCTCAGCTAAGTTTGGCTTTGCAGCGCGAACGCACCAACTCGCAGCCGTAGCCGGGTTGACGTAAGGTTGGACGAAGGCGAGTCAGGCCTGTCGCGAGCTTGTCGTATCGCCTCGCCGAACTACCCTTCCTCGTTGGCTAAGCACGTCTCTTTGACCGACGGGAGATGACGATGGAACTCGTGACTCACAAGAAATTCAAAAATGGCCGGTTGATGCCATGGGGAAAGGGTACGATCGTTACCGGCGCAAAGGGGTTTATCTACCTTTCCGGAAACACCGCGACGGCCGAGGACTACGATCCGATCGGCAAAAGCGGCGGCGCCGCCATTGGCGATGCAGCGGCACAGTGGCGCGCAATTCTCACCAATATCAAATCAGATCTGGAGGAGCTTGGCAGTGCGCTCGAGCATCTCATCCGGCTGACCTTCTTTGTTAAGGGGCCATTTCCAGATGGCGGCGTGCTGAGCTCGCCCAATTTTCGCTTGGACGTCTTGGACGAATTCTTTGCCGTGCACTGCCCGAAGCACTGCAGCTACAACAACCCGCCGCCCTCGGAAGTTATTGGCGTTGCAGCGCTTGCGCAGCCTGATCTTGTCATTGAAATCGTTGCATTAGCGGCTCTGCCGGATTAGGCAAAGCCGCGGCCTGCAAGGTGCGATAGCATGCGCTCAAAAGAGGCGCGGTGCTATCGAGTTTGTCTGTCGTGGCTCCGCTGTGTGACGATGACCGGGATCAGCAGATCGCCCCAGTTGCCGTCGCCGCCATGGTGTCGTGCCGAGCGCACCAGTTCGACCGAGACGCCTGCCTCGACCGCCTTCATCACCGACTGATTGAGCCTGTGCAGATCGTTCGCCAGCATGCGGATGGTCGCCTGCTGGTCGACATTCATGCTGGTGGCCTGCTCTTCGGCCCGTTCCTTGACGCGGCTTATCGAAGCCATTGGTCTTCTCCCTGTGTTGCCATGACTGTTGTGTTGCCATGCCCGTTTGGGCGTTCCCTCTGTTTGTCTGCTATTCCGCCGCCGGCCTGAATTGGGCGCGCTCGGTCGATCCCTGCATGGCCGTGGTCGAAGACTGGCCACCGGTGATCGCCATCGAGACGGCATCGAAATAGCCGGTGCCGACCTCGCGCTGGTGCTTGCTGGCGGTATAGCCATTGGCTTCCGCGGCGAATTCCGCCTGCTGCAGTTCCGAATAGGCGGCCATCTGCCGCTCCTTGTAGCCGCGGGCGAGCTCGAACATGCCGAAGTTGAGCTGGTGGAAACCTGCCAGCGTAATGAACTGGAACTTGTAACCCATGGCGCCGAGTTCCTTCTGGAAGTTCGCAATCGTCGCGTCGTCGAGATTCTTCTTCCAGTTGAAAGACGGCGAGCAATTATAGGCAAGCAGCTTGCCCGGATGGTGCTTGCGCACACCCTCGGCAAACGTCCTGGCCTGCGCCAGATCGGGCTTGGAAGTCTCGCACCAGATCAGGTCCGCATAGGGCGCATAGGCGACGGCGCGGGCGATGCAGGGCTCGATGCCGTTGCTGACATGGTAGAAGCCCTCCGCCGTGCGGCCGGCGCCATAATCGACGAAGGGCCGGTCGCATTCGTCGATGTCGGAGGTCAAGAGCTTTGCCGCTTCAGCGTCGGTGCGCGCCACGACCAGCGTCGGCGTGCCCATGACGTCGGCGGCAAGCCGCGCGGCGTTGAGGTTGCGGATGTGTGCGGCGGTCGGGATCAGTACCTTGCCGCCGAGATGACCGCATTTCTTTTCCGAAGCCAGCTGGTCCTCGTAATGGACGCCGGCCGCACCCGCCTCGATGAACGCCTTCATGATCTCGAAGGCGTTGAGCGGCCCGCCGAAGCCGGCTTCCGCGTCGGCGACGATCGGCGCGAACCAGGTGTCGACCGACAGCCCGTTGCCTTCCGAAGTCTCGATCTGGTCGGCGCGCTGTAAGGTGCGGTTTATGCGCTTGACCAGTTCGGGCGCGGCATTTGCGGGATAAAGCGACTGGTCCGGGTACATGGCGGAAGCGGTGTTGGCATCGGCGGCGACCTGCCATCCTGACAGATAGATCGCTTTCAGCCCGGCCCGCACCTGCTGCATCGCCTGGTTGCCCGACATGGCACCCAGCGCGTTGACGAAATCCTCTTCATGGATGAGCTGCCACAGCCGGTTTGCCCCCATTTCGGCGAGGCTCTGCCGGATCTGCACCGAGCCGCGCAGCCGCTTCACGTCGTCCGGCGAATAGGGCCTTTCGATGCCATCAAAGCGGCCTTGCGGCGCCGACGGGACGAGGTTGTAAAAGTCGGTCATTGATCACTCCAGGCGGTTTTGATGCCGGTTTAGGAAGGCGTCGCAGAGGGAAAATATGTGCGCCATATGTGTGACACCATTTACACGTCGGCACGACGCAAGCGAGGTAAACCTCCTGATCAGTCATAAAATAAGGGAAAACCTGTGTTGTGTTTGACTGATGAGAGCTGTAAATCTGTCATGATTGTAAAGGCAGCCATGCCATCGGCGGATGTAAATTTCTGTCAAGGAAACTCGATTGGCCGACCACAAAATCTTTGCCGGGCCGCGCATTCGTCGCATCCGCAACGCCAAGGGGCTGACCCAGACGGCGATGGCCGAAGGGCTCGGCATCTCGCCGTCCTATCTCAATCTCATCGAGCGCAACCAGCGGCCGCTGACGGTGCAACTGATCCTGAGGCTGGCATCCGTCTACAAGGTTGACCCGCACGAACTGCAGGGCGAGGCGCGGGGATCGGTCGCCGATTTGAAGGAAGTGTTTTCAGATCCGTTGCTGGCCGGCGAACTGCCGGGCGACCAGGAACTCATCGAGCTTGCCGAGGCGGCGCCCAACGCTTCCGCCGCTGTGATAAAACTGTTTCGCGCCTATCGCGAGCAGGCCGAGCGATTGTCGGATCTCAACGAGCTGCTCGCGCGTGAGGGCAAGGCCACCGCACTCTCCGGTGCCCGGCTGCCGATCGACGAGGTGCATGAGATTTTCGAACGCCGGCCGAACCATTTTGCCGCGCTCGAAGAGGAAGCCGAGGCATTCACGTCGGTGCTCGATCCTGGCGACGATCTGTTCAGTGCGTTGAAGGTTTGGCTGCGGCGTGAATTCGGCATCGTCGTTAAGGTACTGCCGGTCGCTACCATGCCCAACTGGCGGCGTCGCTATGACCGTCACTCGCAACGCCTGTTCCTGTCCGAGCGCCTGTCGCCATTCGATCAGCTGCGCGAGGTGGCTATGGAGGCCTGCCTGATCCGCATGAGCGTCGCTGTCGCCGCCGAGATCCAGGCGCTGAAGCTGACCACGGACGAAGCCCGCCGGCTGGCGCGTTTCGAGCTCGGCCGCTATGCCGCGCACGCTCTGATGATGCCCTATCAGCCTTTTCACGCCGCTGCGGTCCGCACCCGCTACGATATAGACATGTTGCGGTCGCGCTTCGGCGTTTCCTTCGAGCAGGCGGCGAACCGGCTGACCACGCTGCAGCGGCCGGGTGCGTCGGGTGTGCCGTTCTTCATGCTCGAGGTCGACAGTGCCGGCAATCGGTTCCGCAAGGCGGGCAGCCACGGCTTTCCGCAAAGCCGCTTCGGCGGCGGCTGTCCGAAGCTGCCGGTCCATGCCGCCTTCGCCCAGCCCGGCCAGATCCTGGTCGAGGCAGTGGAAATGCCCGACGGCGCGGCGTTCCTCTGCATGGCCCGCACGCTCGAAGGGCCGCAGGGCTCGTTTGCCGAGCGCCCGCGGCGCACCGCGCTGCTGCTCGGCTGCGACATCGGTTTTCGCGACGAGGTCGTCTATGGAGCGGCATTGCCGGGGCCGGCCGCCATCGGCAAGACCGGACAGAGCGCCGCTGCGCTGGCGACGCCGGTCGGCCCTGCCTGCCGGCTGTGCGAACGCATCGGCTGCCTCGCCCGCGCCGAGCCACCCGTTACACGCCCGCTCGGCCTCGACGAGATGGTCACGGGACTGTCGGCGTTCGATTTCCAGTGATTCGGCTCCAGCAATATTGCGGCTGAATCTTCGACCAAAGGACCTCATCTGTTCCTGCGGCGGCAACCAGTAAGCTGGTTCGCGGTTGCCGGCCAAAATATTGGTTCAGCCAAAATATTGATTCAGCCGAATATTGATTCAGCATTGACGGTACGGTATCAAAAAAAGAACTGCGCAACGGTCGGGGGATCAATGATGGGCAGGACAGTTTTTTGGCTTGGCTTGGCGCTCGCGTTTTCGGCCGATCCCGCATTGGCTGAAAAGTCCTCGGATTTCTTCAATTCCTATCAACACTACAATGATGCCGGCAAGGCGTTCCTGGACAAGATCGATCCGAAGACCGGCGCGATAAATCTTGCCGAAGGCATCCATCTCGACCTCAAGGACAAGTTCTATTTTCTGGACAAGAAGGACACGCTCTCCGTCCTCACCGAAGCCTGGGGCAATCCGCCCGACTCTGGTTCCGATGCCCTCGGCATGATCTTTCCAGTCTCCCATGATCCCATTGCCGACAACAATTGGGGGATAGAGCTGCGCTGGGAAAAGATCGGTTACGTCGACGACAGCGACGCCGCGTCCATCGATTACAATGAACTGCTGCGCAACATGCAGTCAGACACTCTGTCCGGCAACGATCAGAGGGTAAAGGATGGCTATGCGCCCATTACGCTGATCGGCTGGGCGTCGCCGCCCGTTTATGATGCGGCCCACAAGCGCCTGCACTGGGCCAAGGAGCTGCAATTTGGCAACGATGCCGCCCATACGCTCAACTACGACGTCCGTTTCCTTGGCAGGGAGGGCGTCTTCGTGATGAGCTATATCGCGACGGTGGAACAATTGCCGGAGATAAGGCAAAGCCTGGATGAAGTGCTTGGCCTCGCGGACTTCAATACCGGCAAGACATACGCCGATTTCGTGCCGGGCGTCGATACGGTTGCGGCGATTGGCGTCGGTGGCCTGATTGCCGGCAAGCTGGCGGCGAAAGCAGGTTTTTTGCTCGTGGCGCTGATCGCGCTGAAAAAGTTTGGCCTGCTCCTGCTGATTCCGCTGGCCGGTCTCTGGCGTTTTATCCGCGGCAACAAGAGCACCTCGTAACGCATCATCGACAGGTCGCCTCGGATCATCGCCGGGCGAGGGGCGAGGCGCCCTCATCAGTGCGCCAAACGGAACATCGAACTGGATCACGCCCGGCCTTCTGCTTTGCGTTACGCGAATTAGGCACGTCTCTGTCGTCCATTGCACATCGTGCTGCTCCGAATTCGCCGACAGTCGTACCCATGACCGATACCGCATCATCTCCGGTTGCCGCTTCGCCGATCGTGTCGCCGCAAGGGGAACGCGTCGGCTTCCTGCTGGTATTCCTGTCGGCGTTGATGTGGAGCTTCGGCGGCAGCATTGCGCGCTTCATCGACAACGCCGACAGCTGGACGGTGGTGTTCTGGCGCTCGGTCTGGGCCGCCGCCTTCCTGCTCTGCTTCATGGTCTGGCGCGACGGCTGGCGTGGCACGCTGAAGCTGTTTCGCGGCATGGGCCTGGCCGGCCTTGCGGTGGCGTTCTGCTTCGCCACGGCGTCGACCTCTTTCGTCGTGGCGCTTGCCTATACCACGGTCGCCAACATCCTGTTGATGCAGGCCGGCGTGCCGCTTCTGGCGGCGCTGTTTGCCTGGGCGCTGTTTCGCGAACGGGTGGCGGTGGCGACCTGGGTGGCGATCGCCGCCGTCATTGTCGGCGTCGCCATCATGGTGTCGGAATCGCTCGATGGCGCGGTGTCGCCGATCGGCGACGGGCTGGCGCTGCTCATCGCTGTCATGTTCTCGATCGCCACCGTCATCACGCGCCGCTTTGCCCATGTGCGCATGACGCCAGCGACCTGCCTCGGCACGATGCTGGCGGCCGCCTTTGCGGCATCGCAGGCGTCGGCGCTGGGCGTCTCCAGTCACGATATGGGCTTCCTCTTTGCCTTTGGCGTGATCAATCTGGGACTCGGTCTCGCCTTCTTCGCCACCGGAGCCCGGCTTGTTCCGGCCGCCGTCGCGGCGCTGCTCGGCACGTTCGAACCGATCCTTGGCCCGATCTGGGTCTGGCTCATCCATTCCGAGGTGCCGTCGGCGCGCACCATCGTCGGCGGTGCGGTCGTGGTCACCGCGCTGCTCGTCCATATCGGGCTCGAGTTCAAGCGTCAGACGCGGCCCGCGCGAGCGGGCGTCACCGGTGTGCCGTCACCTAATTGATGCAGTGCGCGCGTCAAAGCGAGATGAACCATTGACAACGTTGCAGCCGCGCGGGCAGGCTGCGATCACGGCAACAACAAGACAGGCGTATCTTGCCAAGTCTCCATGCCGGCCGCATCGAGGCCGGACAATATCGTCGTCTCCCTGCCCGCGCCGTAGCGAAAGCTTCCGACGGCGTCGGAACACCACCAACGCCACGCCAGGTCTTCGCTGTCGGCTCGCCGCCGAACGATAATGGCGCCGGCAATTCGCGCTTGTCGCCTGCCTGCAAGCCCAATACCTTGAAGCAAATGCCCAGCCGCGCGGACGCCGCGACGAGCTGGCGACGGAACACTCATCAAAGGAGAATAGCATGACCCGCAAAGCGCTCTGGCTTTCGGCGACTTCGGCGTTTCTGGCAGTTTTCACCTTGGGCGCGCATGCCGAGGATCGCGTCGTCAACGTCTTCAACTGGTCGGACTATATCGACAGTTCGATCATCGACGACTTCACCAAGGAAACCGGCATCAAGGTCGTCTACGACACTTTCGATTCCAACGAGATCCTGGAAACGAAACTGCTCGCCGGCGGCAGCGGCTACGATGTCGTCGTGCCCAGCGGCAATTTCCTTGCACGCCAGATCCAGGCGGGTGTGTTCCAGAAGCTCGACAAGTCGAAACTGCCGAACATTTCAAATATGTGGGACACGGTCATGGAACGGACCGCCAAATATGATCGCGGCAACGAATATTCGATCAACTACATGTGGGGTACGGTTGGCATCGGCTACAACATCAAGAAGGTGCAGGCAGCGCTCGGCACCGACAAGATCGACAGCTGGGACGTGTTCTTCAATCCCGAAAGCCTGGCCAAATTGAAGGACTGCGGCGTCTATGTGCTGGATTCGCCGGCCGACATCATACCGGCGGCACTGAAATATCTGGGCCTCGATCCAAACAGCACGTCGCCCGATGAGATTGCCAAGGCCGAAGAAACCTTGCTGAAGGTCCGGCCCTATATCCGCAAGTTCCACTCTTCCGAATACATCAACGCCCTTGCCAATGGCGACATCTGCCTGGCGGTCGGCTGGTCGGGTGACGTCTTCCAGGCCCGCAACCGCGCCGACGAAGCCAAGCAGGGCGTCGAGATCGGCTACTCCGTGCCGAAGGAAGGTGCCCAGATGTGGTTCGACCAGATGGCGATCCCGGCCGATGCGCCGCATGTCGCCGAAGCCCATGAGTTCCTGAACTACATGATGAAGCCCGAAGTGATCGCCAAATCGTCGAACTATGTGCTCTATGCCAACGGCAACAAGGCTTCGCAGCAGTTCATCGACAAGGCGATCCTGGAAGATCCGGCGATCTATCCGGATGCAGCCACCTTGCAGAAGCTCTACACCGTATCGCCTTACGATCCCAAGACCCAGCGCATCATCACTCGCACCTGGACCAAGATCGTCACCGGCCAATAGCAATCTGACCAGGCCCGGCAGCCGTTGCCGGGCCGCTTTCTCATGGGGCAAGCAGCAGGACGGAGTGGGACATGAAATCGCTTGGCAGCATCCGCAGGGATTTTGCGCCATGGAACGATCCGAACGCCAAGCCATACATCCAGTTCGACAACGTCACCAAGAAATTCGGTGAGTTCACAGCGGTCAACAACCTGTCGCTGACCATTTTCGAGCGCGAATTCTTTGCCTTGCTCGGGGCCTCAGGCTGCGGGAAATCGACGCTGCTCAGGATGCTCGCCGGCTTCGAGGAGCCGACCGCCGGCCGCATCCTGCTCGATGGCCAGGACCTGCGCGGCATTCCGCCCTACCGGCGGCCGGTCAACATGATGTTCCAGTCCTACGCCTTGTTTCCGCACATGACGGTCGAGAACAACATCGCCTTCGGCCTCAAGCAGGAAGGCATGGCCAAGGCCGACATCGACAAGCGCGTCGCCGAGATGCTGAAGCTGGTCAAGCTCGAGCAGTTCGCCAAGCGCAAACCGCACCAATTGTCGGGTGGCCAGCGCCAGCGCGTCGCGCTCGCGCGCTCGGTGGCCAAGCGGCCGAAAGTCCTGCTGCTCGACGAGCCGCTTGGTGCGCTGGACAAGAAGCTGCGCGAGGAAACCCAGTTCGAGCTGATGGACCTGCAGCAGAACCTCGGCCTCACCTTCGTCGTCGTCACCCATGATCAGGAAGAGGCGATGACGATGGCCGACCGCATCGCCATCATCGACAAGGGCGAGGTGATGCAGGTGGCGACGCCGGCGGAGGTCTACGAGGCGCCGGGTTCCCGCTTCGTCGCCGGCTTCGTCGGCAATGTGAATATGTTCGACGGCAAGATCGCGGCTGGCGAGGCCGGCAGCGCGAGCATCGATGCCGGCAACGGCATCACCATCCGGACCGAAAATGCCGGCAGTGCCGCCGCCGGAACATCCGTCACCTTCGCCATCAGGCCGGAGAAGATCAAGGTGTCCTCCACGAAACCGGCCGGTGCCGTCAACGCCATCGAGGGCGAGGTCTACGACATAGCCTATCTCGGCGACATGACCGTCTATCACGTCAGGCTGGACGACGGTCAGGTGGTGCGGGCGAGCACCATGAACGCGGCACGCCTCACCGAGGACCCATTGACCTGGAACGACCGCGCCTGGGTTTCTTTCCGCCCCGACGCCGGCGTCGTCCTGACACGGTAGGGACTGATCATGTCCGCTGTCACCGCCGCAACAAGCTCTCCGGCAAGCGCTGCCGGCAAATCCGGCTTGGTCAGGCTGGGAGCGGCCTTCGTTAGCCGGCTCGTCATCATCGTCCCCTACCTCTGGCTGCTGTTCTTCTTTCTCGTGCCTTTCATCATCGTCTTCAAGATTTCGCTGTCGCAGACTGCGATCGCCATGCCGCCCTACACGCCGGTGCTCGATTTCCGCAGCGGCATTTCCGGGTTTATCTCGGAATTCGGCGCGCTGAATTTCGACAACTATACCTGGCTGACGCAGGATGCGCTTTACTTCAATGCCTATGTGACGAGCGTCATCGTCGCCGCCATCTCGACGGTCCTGACATTGCTGGTCGGCTATCCCATAGCCTATGGCATGGCGCGCGCCCCGGCGACGATTCGCCCGACCTTGCTGATGCTGGTGATCCTGCCGTTCTGGACCTCGTTCCTGATCCGTGTCTACGCCTGGATCGGCATCCTCAAGCCCGAGGGCCTGCTCAACCAGCTGCTGCTCGCCACCGGCATCATCAGCCAGCCGCTGATCATCCTCAACACCTATACGGCGATCTTCATCGGCATCGTTTACTCCTATCTGCCGTTCATGGTGCTGCCGCTCTATTCGTCCTTGGAGAAAATGGACCATACGCTGATCGAGGCCGCCAAGGATCTCGGCTGTCCGCCGACCAGCGCCTTCTGGAAGATCACCTTTCCGCTGTCGCTGCCCGGCGTCATCGCCGGCTGCCTGCTGGTGTTCATTCCAGCCGTAGGCGAGTTCGTCATTCCCGACCTGCTCGGCGGCTCGCAGACGCTGATGATCGGCAGGACGCTGTGGAACGAGTTCTTCGCCAACCGCGACTGGCCGGTGTCGTCCGCCGTTGCCGTCATCTTGCTGCTGCTGCTGATCGTGCCGATCATGCTCTTCCAGCGAGCCCAGGCGCGCGCCCAGGAGCAGGACCAATGAACGCGACCTGGAGCCGCTTCAACATCATTTCGATCGTGCTCGGCTTTGCCTTTCTTTACCTGCCGATCGTCCTGCTCGTTGTGTTCTCTTTCAACGAATCGAAGCTGGTCACCGTCTGGGGTGGCTTCTCGACGAAATGGTACGTGTCGCTGTTCCACAACCGGGGTCTGATGGACGCCACCTGGGTGACGGCCCGCGTCGGCGTCATCTCGGCAAGCGTGGCGACCGTGCTTGGCACGCTGGCGGCGCTCACCTTGACACGCTACACGCGCTTTCGCGGCCGGCTTCTGTTTTCCGGCATGGTGTTTGCGCCGCTGGTCATGCCGGAAGTCATCACCGGCCTGTCGCTGCTGCTGCTCTTCGTCGCCGTCGGCCTCGACCGCGGCTTTCTGACGGTGACGCTTGCCCACACCACGCTAACCATGTGCTTCGTTGCGGTGGTGGTTCAGTCGCGCCTGATCACGTTCGATCGTTCGCTGGAAGAGGCCGCGATGGACCTCGGTGCGCCACCGGTGAAGACCTTCTTCCAGATCACGCTGCCGGTTATCATGCCGGCTATCGTCTCCGGCTGGATGCTGGCCTTCACGCTGTCGCTCGATGATTTGGTTATTGCCAGCTTCACCTCGGGACCCGGCGCCACGACGCTGCCGATGAAGATCTACAGCCAGGTCCGCCTTGGCGTGACGCCGGAAATCAACGCAGCGTGCACCATCCTGATCGCGGTCGTCGCAGTTGGCGTGATCATCGCTTCGCTCGCAAACAAACGCCGCGAGGTGCAGCGCCAGCGCGACGAGCAGGCCGCGCAGCGAGGTTGAAGGCTCGCTACTCTCCCGAAACGCCGCGGCTTATCGGCGAGATGAACGGCGTGCTCCACGTGCCGCCGACGAAGAACGACGACTGCTTGGGCGGCTGGCCATTCGTCTGCGTGGCAGCCTGGCTCGGCTGGACGATGCCGCCGGACAGCGCCAGCCCGCGTCCGGCATAGGATGCGATGCCGGAAAGCCAGATCTTGTATTGCGCGGAATTCACCTCGGCCTTGTCGATACGCGCCACGCCGTTCGAAATGCTCGCCTTGAGCTCGGCCCCGTCGATCGGCAGCGTTCCGTCCGAGACGTCGTCCAGCGCGAAGAATCCGCCCTGTTCGGTGTGCTTGAGGAACGCCGGCAGGTTAAGCCGGCTCAGCGCACCCGCGCCGAACGTCGCGGACAGCGAGCCATTGGCGTTTTCGAAAATCGAGTCCCAGGTTCTGCCAGGCCCCTTGAGGATGACCGAAACGGTTCCAGTGCCGATCGGCACCAGCCGCGTCATCCCGGCCGCGGTGCCGAAAGCGCCGCCGTCGATATCGGAAGCAAGCAGCCGGATCTCGACTTCCGTGCCGGCGGGCTTGCGGTCGAAACGGACGCTGCTCTGGACGTTGCCGCCAAAGGCGGATGCATCCGAGATGTCGAAGGCGGCAAGGCCGTTCTTGACCTGGGCAGTGGCAGCGACGTCGGCAAGCTGGATGGCGCCGGCGGTGGCATGCGCCGCCGACAGCCTGAGATCGAGATTGATCCGGTCGGCGAAGCTTGTGTCGATTTCGCCCGGGCCGGTGCCGCCGGCGGATGGTACCGGCGTAAAGGCGGAGAGAAATGATCTGAGGTCGAGCGTATCGAAGGCAAGTGTGCCGGAGATCACCGGCAGTGCCTCACCATAGGTGAAGTCCAGCGCACCCATTCCCGGGTTGTTGTCGAGGGTCAGGGCCGTGTTTTCAAATTTGACGCGCCCGGCCGTCGCCGTGATCTTGCTTGAAACCGAGATCGAGCCGATTGCGGCACCGGGCGCGATGCCGGCCTGCGACCATTCGAGCACGCGTCGGAGCGAAGGTGCGGCGAATTTTGCCTGGCCGTCGAAATAGCCGTTCTCCGACATGCTGGCGCGGCCGTCGAACGAAAAACTGGCCGGTGCCGCCTTGAAGGAAAATGTAGCCGGTGCTGTGCCGCCACCAAACAGCACGAGCGGGTTCGGCGATGCGGCGTCGATGGCAACACTTTCGCCGCGCCATATCCCGGTCGCCGACAGCGTCGCATTGCTGTTCATCGCGGCCCAGTTCGCCTGGCCGCTCAGGCTGCTCAATATCTCCTGGTCCTTGCCGCCGATGGCAGCCACTACGCGGCCGTCCCTGAACTCGACTGTGCCGAACGGATCTGTCGGCAGCTTGCCGAGATCCGGCTTGGCGGGATTTGTGTTGATCACCGCGCGGGCAGCATCGATCGAACGCGTAATGCGCCCGCCGCTGGGAATCGCAGGCAGGAAAAACCCGCTCGCGGTACGCTGAACCCGGATCGTCGGTCGTACCAGCCGCGCCGTCGAAAACATCACATCGCCACGCAGCGCCGCCATCGCTGAGAGGTCGACCTCGACCCGTTCGGCCCAGACCACGGGCGGCGCATCCGTCTCTGTCCATTGCGACAGCGTCACGTCGCTCAGGATCGCCCGGAAATTCGGCCAGACCTCGATACGCGGCGCGCCGTCGATGGTGACCCGGAAACCGCTCCACGCGCTCATTTCCCACGCGATACGGTCGCGTACGATGCGGGTCGAGGCGATCAACGGCAAGGCTGCGACAACCAGCGCGATGACGATGACGGCTGCGCCGATCGCCCATATTCCGCGTCGGATCAAAGGTGATGGCATATCGCCCCGTATGCTTCCATTCCGACAAAATCGCCCGACGGGTGTAACCGACGGCTGACGCATTTCAAGTCTTTATGGCCCGGCGATGGCATTTGCGCACACCCTGACCGGCGCGGTCCAACAAAATCTTGCTCTGCTGCATCGCGATATGCATAAGCGATGCCAATGCATGTCGCCCAAAGTGCGCAGCGGTTTTGGGATAAACGACATGCATAAAGACAAAAGTTTAAAGCGCGTCGCGTGAATCTCTTCAAACGTGACGTGCTTTAAGGAGGAACAATGATGGCTGACGACGCACCGCTCTGGATCCCGACGCAAGAGCAGATCGACGCAGCGCCGATGACCGCCTTCATGAACGCCGCGGCGAACATGGCCGGCAAGGTTTTCTCCTCCTATGCCGACCTGCATCGCTGGTCGATCGATGATCGCGAGACCTTCTGGAGCCTGGTCTGGGACTTTTGTGGCATCGTCGGCGACAAGGGCGAACGCGTGCTGGTCGATGGCAACAAGATGCCCGGCGCGACCTTCTTTCCTGAGGCAAAGCTGAATTTCGCCGAGAATCTCCTCAAGAAAACCGGGCTTGGCGACGCAATCGTCTTTCGCGGCGAGGACAAGGTCGAGCGGCGGCTGTCCTGGAACGAGCTGCATGCGCTGACCTCGCGGCTGCAGCGGCTTTTCCTGTCGCTCAAGGTGAAGAAGGGCGACCGCATCGCCGCGATGATGCCCAACATGCCGGAGACCGTTGCTGCGATGCTGGCGGCCGCCTCGATCGGCGCGGTCTGGTCGTCCTGCTCCCCAGATTTCGGCGAGCAGGGGGTTCTCGACCGGTTCGGCCAGATCGAGCCTGTCGTGTTCATCGCGCCGGACGGCTACTGGTACAATGGCAAGGCGATCGAAGTCGCCGACAAGATCGCGGCCGTGGCGGGCAAGCTCGCCACCGTCCGCAAAGTCCTCATTGTCGACTATCTCGGCACCTCGCTCGACGTCGCCGCGACCATCGGCAAGGCGGCTGCGCTGGAAGAGGCGCTGTCACCCTTTGCCGCAAGGCCTGTCGCCTACGAAAGGCTGCCGTTTTCGCATCCGCTGTACATCCTGTTTTCATCGGGCACGACCGGCATTCCCAAATGCATTGTCCATTCGGCCGGCGGAACGCTGATCCAGCACGTCAAGGAAGAACGGCTGCATGCCGGCCTGCTCGACGGCGACCGCTTCTTCTACTTCACCACCTGCGGCTGGATGATGTGGAACTGGCTGGTGTCGGGCTTGGCATCGGGCACCACCTTGCTGCTCTACGACGGCTCGCCGTTCTACCCGGACGGCAATGCGCTGTTCGACTTCGCCGATGCCGAAAAGATGACCTATTTCGGCACCTCGGCCAAATTCATCGATTCCGTGCGCAAGGCCGGCCTGAAGCCGATCCGCACGCATGATCTTTCCAGCGTGCGCACCATCTCATCGACCGGCTCGCCGCTATCGCCGGAAGATTTCCGCTTCGTCTATGAAGGCATCAAGAAGGACGTGCATCTGGCTTCGATTTCCGGCGGCACCGATATCGTCTCCTGCTTCGTGCTCGGCGTGCCGATCGAACCGGTATGGACCGGCGAGATCCAAGGGCCCGGGCTCGGCCTTGCCGTCGATGTCTGGGACGATGACGGCCGCCCGCTCCGCCAGGAGAAGGGCGAGCTCGTCTGCACCAAGACGTTTCCGGCGATGCCGATCGGCTTCTGGAACGACCCTGACGGCAGGAAATACAAGGCCGCCTATTTCGAACGTTTCGACGATGTCTGGTGCCACGGCGATTTCGCCGAATGGACCGTCCATGGTGGCCTGATCATCCATGGCCGTTCCGACGCCACGCTCAATCCGGGCGGTGTCAGGATCGGCACGGCGGAGATCTACAATCAGGTCGAGCAGATGCCGGAAATCCTCGAAGCGCTGTGCATCGGCCAGGATTTCGACAATGACGTGCGTGTCGTGCTGTTCGTGCGGCTGGCGGCCGGCGTTGAGCTCGATGCCGAGCTGGAAAAGCGCATCCGCGCGAAAATCCGCACCGGGGCGAGCCCGCGCCACGTGCCGGCCAAGATCGTCGCCGTCAGCGATATTCCGCGAACCAAATCGGGCAAGATCACCGAGCTCGCGGTACGCGACATGGTGCACGGCCGCGCCATCAAGAACAAGGAAGCGCTCGCCAATCCCGAAGCGCTCGAGCTGTTCCGCAACCTGCCGCAGCTTGCCGACTGACCCTGGGATCCAAGGTGGGAGCCGTTTTGAGGTCAGGTATAGTTAACAAATTATCTCTTCGGAATTTACCTAGATTTCATGAGTGGTACACATTGGTAAATTTTCCGGCGTGCCGGTAAGGATTTGTTAAGGCCCGGCATCAATAGTCGTGCGTAACTTGAGGGAGAAATCCCGTTCCTCTTAGCCCCGAGAGGATCTGATTCGCTCAAGCCCCGTTGTGACAGCAATTCCAATTTCTCAAGGCGTCCTGTTGGACGCCTTTTTTCTTTGCGCAACCATAGCTAACCGGCGAGCACGCGGGTCGAGGGAAAGGCGACTTCGACCAGGGTTCCCTCGCCGGGCGTCGAGTTGATGGTGAACCGGGCCCGGTTCGCTTCGACCATCGCCTTGGTCAGCGGCAGCCCAAGACCCGTGCCGTCGCCACGGCCGCGCTTCAGCGCATTGATCTGCTTGAACGGCTTCAGCGCCTGCTCGATCTCGGACTGGCTCATGCCGATGCCGGTATCGCGCACGCGCATGACGACATCGCCGGAGAGCTCGTAAGCCGTCGACACGATCACCTGGCCGCCAGCCTGCGTGTAGCGGACGGCGTTCGACAGGATGTTGAGCGCGATCTGCCGCACGCTGCGCAGATCGGCCACCACTTCCGGCAGCCGCGAGGCGAAGCTGGAGCGGATGATGACGCGTTCCCGGTTGGCTTGCGGCTGCATCATCGCCACGGTTTCGGCCAGCGTGTCGTTAAGCGACACCGCCTCATAGGCCATCTCCTGCTGGCCGGCCTCGATTTTCGAAATGTCGAGCAGGTCGTTGACCAGATCGAGCACGTGGTTGCCCGAACGGTTGATGTCGCGCAGATAGTCGCGATAGCGGTCATTGGCCACCGGCCCGAATTTCTCGTCGACCATCAGCTCGGAAAAGCCGATTATGGCGTTGAGCGGCGTGCGGATCTCGTGGCTGATGCGGGCCAGAAAATCGGTCTTCTGCGACGAGGCGCGTTCGGCGACCGCGCGCGCCTGGGTCAAGTCCTCTTCGGCCCGCTTCCACTGGGTGATATCGCGCACCACCGCACAGAAGCCGCTGTCGTTGGGCAGCCTGCCGATGGTCATGAACAGCGGAATGAAACGCCCCTGCGCCTCGCGCCCGATCACCTCGCGGCCATCGTTCATCACGCTTGCAACGCCGGGCTCCGACAACCCCTCGAGATAGTCACGCGCCGCGCGCTGGCTTTCGATCGCAAACAGCGAGACGAACGGTTTGCCGGTCACCTCGTCGCTGTCGAAGCCGAACAGCGCTTCCGCCGGACGGCTAATTGAACGGATCGTTCCGTTACGGCCGATCAGCACGACGCCGTCGGTGGCGGTGTCGATGATGGTGCGCATTTCGGCAATGCGTGCCTTGAGCTCGGAAACATCCGGCTGCGTTTGGTCTTCGGCGGCGCCATGCGGAATGGCTGCTGCTTCGTCGTCGCCGGAACGGCGTACGACCAGCATCAGCGCCTTGCCGTTACCCCAGGGCACGGAGCGCAAAATCGCGTCGATCGGAAATTCCTGACCGTCGCGCGTCTTCAGCCGCAGAGCGCGGTCGCCGCCGTCGGAACTGCCGTCGTCGGCATAAGGGTCGGCAAACAGCGCGCCGAGCCCGCCGGCCTCGTCCAGGGCATTGAGCGTCGCATAGCCGGTCAAGCCGAGGAATTCGTCGTTCGCGTAATGCAGCTGGTCGCCGGAATGGATAAGCACCGGCACTGGCAGCTTGCCGAGGATCGAGGTATCCGGCCCCTTGTTGTCCTCTCCGGCAAACGCCGACGGCACGAAGCCGTCGAGTTTGAGCGGTGGTGCCTGCAGCCGCGCGATGGGCGGCACCTGGCCGGCAACGTCGGCTGCGGCTGCGCTGTCCTCGGACCAATCCTCGCTGTCCTCGGCGTCACGGAAATCTTCGGCCGTCATGCTGTCGTCGTCGCCATCCCGCGGCGCTTCGGCGACGATCGTTCGACGGTTCGTGCTGGGCTCAATGCCTTCCTGCGCTTCGTCGCTGGGTTCGCGGTCGGCATAGTCGAGCAGCGATCCGGAAACAGGGCGTGTGACGGGTTCGCCGGCTTGCGCCTCTGCTTCCGCCTCATCGGGCTGCTCGCCGTCGAGCCGGGCGAGATCCTTCTGGTCTTCGGCATCGGCCTCGGGCGGTTCGGCGGCAGCCGCCCCGCTTTCCGGACCTTGCGCCGGCATCTCACCCTTGTCCGCCAGCCCGGCTTCTTTCAGCTTTGGCTCGTCGGCCTTGCCGGCTGCCTCGACTTTCTCAACCGGCTTCTGCTTTCCGGCGCTGGGCTGTTCTTCGGCCGGGGTGCTGTCCCTCTTGAGACGCTCGCCAATCTCGCGAAACGCGCTGCGTTCCAGCGTCGACAGGCCCTTGTCGTTGGCCGGCTGCCGGTGCTCGGCCAGCCGGATCACCTTGTCGGCAAAGCGCCGCTCGGGTTTTGGCACGATGGTCAATGCCGGCACTTCGCCCCTGAACGGATCGGCGGGTTTAGGTGTCTCGGGGAGAGGTTCGACGGCTTTCGGCCCGATGGTCGCGGCAGGTTTCTCCTCGGCGACAAGGGCCATGCCGACGGCATCCGGATCGACCACCGCATCGCCGCTCCTGGCCACGCCGAAACCGCGAAAACCTTCGAAAACCCGGCTGCGGCTGTAAACCGGGAGCGCCGCCAGATCGACGGGTATCTTCAGATCGGTGCCGGCGACCGGCCACAGCACGGAGCGGCCGGACCAGGTGTCGCGCCGTTCGAGCAGGCCGGCAATCTCGCCAGAAGCATCGAGGCCATAGGCGGCCGAAACATCCTCGAAACGGCGGCCGATCACGTCGGCGGCAGGCTTGCCGACGAGCTCGGCAAATTCCGGCGACAGGGCGCTGAAATGGCCCTCCGCGTCGGTACGCCAGACGAAACGCATGGGCGCGGCGGTGCGATCGATCGCCGAAGCGCGGTGTTCGGCCGGCGAGGCGGCTTTGGTGGCTTTTGCGGCGCTTTCCGGCGAAGTATCCGGGCTGGCTGGGGTCTCGACTTCGCCGGACACAGCTGCCCCGGGCGAGATCTGCGTGTCGTCGCCGGCATTGAAGTACCAATGGTCATGCTGCGTCGGCGTTTCGCTAGCCGTGCGGTGATCGCCGGCCGCGTCGGCAGGTTCGTGCTCCGCCGATGCCGAGGTTCCTTCCATCGCTGCAAGGTCGATCTCCGCCGCGCCGGTGCTGGTGATTGGCTGCTCGTTGTCCTGGTTCGTTGGCTGGGGAAGATCGCCACCGCTCGGTGCCGCTGCCCCCTCGGTTTCCCCGCCGGCGCGCTCGCCATCGGGGGCCTCGCCGTCAAGCCGGTCCTCGTCGATCACCACCAGCAGGTGCCGCTCTTCCGTCAGCCGGGCAAGGCCCGCGGGATAGGAGCTGGACCCACCCGGAACCAGGCGCTTGACGATGCGGTCGCTCTCGTTCGCCACGTCGGCGACAAGTGCGGCCAGCGTCTCAGGCCGGATGCCGAGCGCCGAAAAGCCGTCCGATGCGGCGTCGATATTGCCCTTGGCATCGACAAAGGCGATGTAGTGGCCGTCTTCGGTAAAGCCACCGATGGCGCGGTCGGCGATCTCGGCGGCGCTGCGCGAGCCGGTCTGCGCCGCCGGCAGCGCCAGCATGATTGCTTCCTCGCCATCGGGCATGGTCACTGCGCTGGCCAGGAAGCCGACCGCGCGGCTGGTCAGGCCAGTCGCCAGCCGGACCGTGATGGCACGGTCGCGGCCGATCTGCGGAAAACCGCTGGTTGCCATGATCTGGCGCCTGGCGATCAGCGGCAAACCTGCCGAGGCGCCGATGATCGCGCCGATGTCGGGATAGCCGAATACCGCTGCGCCGGGGCCGTTGGCCCAGATCACCTGCTCGAGATCTGCCGACAGAATAGCGATCGCGTCGCCTGCGGCGAAGCGCAGGCGGACGGCGTCGAGCACGGCGACATCGAGGAAGGAGTAGTTTTCAGCCGGCATGCGCTTGGCGACCCTCACAGAGCGGGCAATTTGCGGTTAACGCTTTGTTAATAAAAGCCGACGGCGCGAAGGTCCACAAGTCATAGCGTGCAACCAGCGGAATCTCTAGGCGCGTGGTTAACGCCGCGAACCAAATATTTTATGGTGCGATGCAACAAACATGTTGCAATGCACAAAATTTGCCTTTATATTGCCATGATAGATGAACGAGACGGCATTTTGTCAAAGCCGCTGCCGCTGAAAAGGATGGAAAATGTCCAGGACCAAGACTGCTGAAACGATTGAAAACGTTGAATTCCCGAGCTTCGACGCTTCCAAGGCCACCGACCAGATCCGCGCCTTCGCCGAAAAGGGCGTCGAGCAGTCGAAAGAGGCCTATGCAAAGCTGAAGACCGGCGCCGAGGAGACCCAGAAGGCGCTGGAGTCGACCTATGAGACCGCCAAGACCGTTTCCAGCGACCTGTCGCTCAAGACCATCGCCGCCTTGCGTGCCAATGCCGAAGCCGGCTTCTCGCATTTCGAAGCCCTGATCGGCGCCAAGTCGCTGTCGGAAGTCGTCGAGCTGCAGACAGCATTCGTGCGCAAACAGGTCGAATTGACCGTCGAGCAGGCCAAGGACTTCCAGGCGGTTGCTGTCAAGGCGGCCGAGGACGTATCCAAGCCGATCAAGACCGCCTTCGAAAAGGCCGTGAAAGAAATCAAGATCGCCTAATATTTGCGCACAGTTTGACGATGCATCAAAAGGTCGCATTTCGTCAGACAAATAGATGTGCGATATAATTGTTTCAAACGAATACCCGGCGGGTGGAACCTCCTCCCTCTGCTCACCGGGGTGACCAGCCAGCACCTCCTCCCGCTGGCTCGTAACAGGAAAGGCCGGCACCTCCTCCCGCCGGCCTTTTCTTTGTCCGGCGAAAAATGACGCGATGCCGGAGCGATCTTTTGCTTTGCCAAAAGCCTTGAATTAAACTCCGATAGCCCGTATGGACGCATCGCCGAACGACAGAGCGGGTCCCGGAGAATGAACGTTCCGTCTGGATCTCGCTCGGGCAAGCGTGCCGTTGTAGCTCAGATGGTTAGAGCGCCGGATTGTGGATCCGGAGGTCGCTGGTTCGATCCCAGCCAACGGTACCATTCAGCTTTCAGCCAGGTTTCTGACCAATAGCGCCGAGCGTTCACTACGATCCCGTAGCGCTCACCCACGGTCCCGCGCCTGACGCGCGCCGCGCAGGTGGTCCACGAGGGCCCTCAGCTTCGGCGCGATATTCCGTCTGCTGGGGAAATAAAGATAGAAACCCGCAAACGGCGGAAAATAGCCCTCGAGGATTGGCACGAGCTCGCCGCGGTCGAGCCAGGGGCGGAATGTATCGGCCATGCCGAACGTGATCCCGGCGCCCGCAACGGCCAGCCGGATCATCAGCCACATGTCGTTGGTCGTGATCTCGGGCGCGACTGCCACGTCGAACTCGCGCCCATCCTCGCCGAACTCCCAGCGATAGGGCGAAACTCCCGGCGCCGGCCGCCAGCCGATACAGCGATGAGCCACAAGCTCACGCGGATGGGCGGGTGCTCCGAACTTTTCGAGATAGCGCGGGGCGCAGACGGCCATCTGTCGCTGATCGCCCGATACCGGCACGGCAATCATGTCCTGCTCGATCAGTTCGCCGAGCCTCACTCCCGCATCATAGCCTTCGGCAACGATGTCGAATTCCTCGTCGGTGACCACAATATCCAGATGCACCTCGGGAAATCTTGCTGCAAAGGACGCCAGCAACGGTCCTGACAGAAGGGCCTCGGCGATCGACGAAACCGCGATCCGCAGGCGGCCGCGCGGGCGGTCCAGCAACTCAGTGGTGGCTTCGATTGCCGCGTTCACGTCGGCGATCGCCGGTGCGACGCTCGCCAGCAGGCGCTCGCCCGCTTCGGTCAGGTTGACGCTGCGTGTCGTGCGCTGCAGCAATGCGATGCCAAGGCGCTGTTCAAGCCTGAGGATGCTCTGGCTGACCGCTGAGCGCGTCACGCCCAACCGGTCTGCCGCAGCGCGAAAATTGCGTTCCTCGGCCACGGCGACGAAGACGGCAATTGCATTGAGATCGATGTCCCATTGGTTAGTCAAACTTACCATCGAGGTTAACGGCAGGCGGGTTATCGCGACAATGCCATGGCTCTATCTCTGTCGCAACGGCAAGAAGGCTTGATCCTCCCGATCCAAGCCGAAGCCGACCGACAAGGAGATATCCCATGACATCACTCCCTTCCTCCTGGGACCTGGATGGAAAAGTCGCCCTCGTGACCGGCGCGGCACGCGGCATCGGCCGCTGCACGGCGGAACTGCTGCGGGCGCGGGGCGCCCGGATCGTGGCAAGCGATCTCAGCGACAGCGTACGCGAATTGGAAGCCGAGGATGTGGCGACCCTGGTCGGCGATGTCGCCGACGAGGATCTGGCCAGACGCTCGGTCGAACTCGCCGCGAAGCGCTTCGGTCGACTCGACATCGTCGTGAACAATGCCGGTCGCACGCTCAACAAACCACTGACTGAGACCTCGGTCGAAGACTATGACCGCATCCTGCAGATCAACGCGCGCGGCAGCTTCGTCACTGCCCGTGCCGCAGTGGAATTGATGGCCGCCGGCGGTAGCGGCGCGATCGTCAATGTCTCGTCGATCTCGGCCGTCGCGGCCTTCGAGACGCAGGCGGCCTATGCCTCCTCCAAGGCGGCTGTCGCACAGCTGACCAAGGTGATCGCGATCGAATACGGGCGCATGGGCATTCGCTGCAACGCCGTTGCCCCTGGCGTGATCGAAACCGACATCATGGAAGGCGTGGTGGAGAATGGCCGGGAGATGCTGCGCAGCTTCGGCGGCGCGCATCCAATCGGCCGGATCGGCCAGCCGCAAGAAGTTGCCGAGGCCATCGCCTTTCTTGCCTCGCCGGCATCCAGCTTCATCACCGGGGCCTTGCTTCTGGTCGATGGCGGCTACACCGCCCAGTGAGCCCCCCAATAGGGCCGGCGCGCCGCGGGAGCTCACCCGCACCCAATCCCTTCACATCGTGAAAATAATCATAGAACCAAAAGGATCATCTCGATGACGATGAACAGAGTTGTTCTGATCACCGGTGCCTCCAGCGGCATCGGCGCTGGCATTGCCCGCGAGCTTGGCGCGGCAGGTGCGAAGCTGATGCTCGGCGCACGCCGCACCGACCGCCTTGAAGCGCTTGCGGCCGAAATCGAGGCAGGTGGTGGAACGGTTCGCGTGCGAGCGCTCGACGTCACCAGGAGGGCGGATGTCGCAGCATTCGCCGATGCCGCCCGGACCGAATGGGGCCAGGTCGATGTCATCGTCAACAATGCGGGCGTCATGCCGCTGTCGGTCATGGCAGCCATGAAGGTCGACGAGTGGGAGCTGATGGTGGACGTCAACATCAAGGGTGTTCTGTACGGCATCGCGGCGGTGCTGCCTGAGATGACGGCACGCGGCTCCGGGCATATCATCAATATCGGTTCCATCGGCGCACTGGCCGTCTCGCCCACGGCTGCCGTTTATTGCGCAACGAAATACGCTGTCCGCGCGATTTCCGATGGGCTCCGCCAGGAGAGTGACGATATCCGCGTAACCTGCATTCATCCTGGCGTGGTGGAAAGCGAGCTGGCGAACACGATCTCCGACGAAGCCGCTGCCGCCGCCATGAAAACCTGGCGTGCTATTGCCCTGCAACCCGATGCCATCGCCAGGGCAGTGCGCTACGCAATCGAACAGCCCGACGATGTCGACGTCAACGAGATCGTCGTGCGTCCGACGAAGGCGGCGCATTGATGCGATCCACTTTGGCCGCAGTGCTTACGCGTATTGCCGTTGCTGTAGCTCCAACCGGCCTGACCCTTCCTGCAACTCCAATCCTTGCGGAGGAACAACTGACGCACCAAGATCATCCCTATGTCGGAATGTGGGTCACCGAGGATCGCCATATCAGGCACGAACTCCTGCCGAACGGCCGTTATGACGAAGCGCGCGGTGACCGCGAGAGCGCCTACCGGGGACGCTATGAAGTGCACGGCAGCCACATAGAATACTGGGACGATACGGGCTTCACCGCGGATGGTGAGTTCGTCGAAGGCGTCCTCTATCATGCCGGCATGATCCTTTACCGCCAGCGGTAGAGAGCCACCCTAGACAAGCACTTCAGGGTTCCACAAGACGCTATTGCACGCCTTGCATGAGACGCTCGGCAGCTTGCACTGCAAGGCCCGTCACACCACATATCTCCCAGCAAGCGCGGCGGAAAGAAGCAGGACCGCGACATTGCAAATGGTTGTCACTATATAGCGGCGGCTTTGACGGCTCGCCTCTTACATGGTGCCGGCGAGAGCGCGGTAAATGTGCTAGTCATTGCGACATCTATTGTGATCTAAAACGGCTTGAAAACCGAAAAAAAGCAAATAGAAACAATAGCGCGGGTCGAACGAGTTTCGTCGAGAGAATCAGTCCTCAAGAACTAGAACGTGCTCCTTGAACCCTCCATTCCCTTCAGCTCTGTGGACCTCGGACAAGTTCGGCTTGCCGGGCGAAGCCGACTCGGCTCGAATGGCAGCACGCATCTTTTCGAAGATGCCGACGTTTATGATTACCAACCGGCATAGCCGCTAGGGAAACAGCAGTATGAGTGAACACGCGATCGAGTTCTTGCGCGGGTGGATCGGCGAAAAAGTCCACTGCCAGCCCTCGCCAGCCAGAATCGAGAAGCAGGCCGAGACCCTCGCCAGGGAATGTGCGGCCAAGGCTGCCGAAGCCGGCATACCCCTGGAGGATATCCAGGAAGAGGTCGGCGACATTCAGGAGCTCATTGCTTCGAGGCTCGAAGAGGCGGCCGAGGCCGATCAGGACGAGCGGAATTCCAACAAGCCTGCCGGCTGACGGATCGCATCCGGCAAAACCTGCCGGGCGAACATTGCCTGTCTGATGCAGTTGCGCGGTCTTATCGCCGCGCAGCCTTGCCAAATCTCTCCTCGGGCCATGCTTCCGGCAACGCCGGCACGAAATTGCCGTCGCGCCCGGTCATGTCTTCATTGGCGACCAGAGCATTGAGGATTGCTTCTTCCACGCTCTGAACGACGGCGTCGAAGAACGGGTTGATGTCGGCATCCGGTATATAGCCGGCGCTGACCAGCTTGCCGGCCGCGCCGCGCGCCGCGTCGGCATTGGCCGTGCTGAAGGCCAGAAAGATATCGCCGGATGAATTGTATCCATAGCCGCCGGTCAGCGCGACGCCGAGCGGCACGCGTTTCGCCAGCCGTTTCAACTGGTGCGGCATGAATGGCGCATCGGTGGCGACGATCGCGATGATCGAGCTCTTTTCCGCTCGCGGCGTGTTGTCCCGGGTCGCCGGTTCGGCGAGTTCCGCTCCGGCTCTGATGCCACGGATCACGAGGTTTCGCCGTGCACCGAAATTCGACTGGACGAAGCAGCCGATCGTGAAACGCTCTCCATTCCAGTCGACGCTGCGCGAGGATGTGCCGGACCCTGCCTTGAAGCCGAAGGTGATCATGCCTGCGCCGCCGCCGACGCTGCCCTCTTCGATCGGCCCGCTTTCAGCCGTTTCGAGCGCGGAAAACACGTGCTCGAAGCTCACATGGTGGCCGTTGATATCGTTCAGGAAGCCGTCGTAAGTCTCGCCCGCCACCGGCAGCGCCCAGGCGCTGTCGAGCGATTGCGGCAGCACCGTCTGCATCCAGCGCAGCGTTGCGTCGCGGCTGACGCCGCAGGAATGCGTGTTGGTGATGGTGATGGGAAGATTGAACGCTCCGAGCTCCTCTATCAGATGCGAGCCGGTCAGTTCGCCATTGCCATTGGCGCTGAACATCCCGGCAAACGCCGGGACGGCCAACTCGTCTCTGGGCCGTGGCAGGATCGCGGTCACGCCGGTGCGTACCGGACCCTTGCCGACGACGAGCGGCCCATCCCCTGAGATCAGCGTGGTATAGCCGACCGTCACGCCGGGCACATCGGTGATGGCATTGAAGCGGCCTGGCGTGCCATCGAATGGGATCGCGAAGGCGCGGGCGCGCAGTTTGCCCGAGGGCGTCGCGAGATGCGGGTCGGTCATTTTTTCCTCAGAAAAGCGAACCTTGGCCGCCCGGCGCCTTGAGCTTGGCCGCGGGCTTGGCAACCGTCTTCGGCCGCGCCGTGCCACTGATGGCGACTGCATCGGCGGTGCCGTCGGCGAACTCCAGCGAAAGCGCCATTCCCGACGCCACTTCCGCCGCATGCTTGACCACCGCGCCGTCCGCATCCTTGACCAGCGCGAAGCCTCGCGCCAGCACGGCCTTGTGCGAGAGCGTCGCCAGCAGCCGGTCTGCCTGCGTCAGTTTTCCACGCAGACGGTCCAGCCGCCGCGAAATTGCCTGGTCCTGCCGCCGCGTCAGTGCCAGCAGTGCATCGCCTTGCAGTTTCTGCCGTCTTGCGATCGGCGCCGGTGACAGTCTGGTCGCCGTGCGTGAAAACCGCGCTCGACGCTCGCGCACGATGGCGAAGAACGCCGCTTGCGCACGGGCGAGGTCGCGACGGGTCAGCGTGCGGGCTTCGTTCATGCGCCGCGACAAAGTCGCCGGCGTCAGCCGCTGCCCCAGAAGCCTGGCTCGCTTGCGCTCGACGCTGACCGACAGCGCCCGGCCGAGCCGGCTCGTCGCCTCGTCGAAGCGCCGCCGCGGCAGCGCCAGCAACTGGTCGGGCGAGGGCAGCGCCCGGGCGGCCGCGCGTGCCGCCTGCCGCTTGCGTTCGAAATTGCGGGACAGTGCGGTCTTCAACCGCGCGCCAAGGCCGGCAAGCGTCGCTTCGAGGTCGACCTTGACCGGCACGGCGATCTCGGCGGCGCCTGTCGGCGTCGGCGCCCGCACATCCGCCGCCAGATCGATCAATGTCCAGTCGGTCTCGTGGCCGACCGCAGAAATCACCGGAATGCCCGAAGCGGCGACGGCCCGGGCAAGCGCTTCGTCGTTGAACCCCCACAGGTCCTCCAGGCTGCCGCCGCCGCGCGCCACGATCAACAGATCGGGCCGCGCGATGGCGCCGTCCCATGGCAGTGCGTTGAAGCCGTTGACGGCAGCCGTCACTTCCGCACCCGCCGTCTCGCCCTGCACCCGCACCGGCCAGACGAGCACGTGCAGTGGAAACCGATCCTTGATGCGGTGGATGATGTCGCGGATGACGGCGCCTGTCGGCGAGGTGACGACGCCGATGACGCAGGGCATGAACGGCAGACGCCGCTTGCGCGACGCGTCGAACAGGCCTTCGGCCTGCAGCCGGCGCTTGCGCTCGTCCAGCAGCGCCATCAGCGCACCGGCACCGGCCGGCTCGAGATTGTCGATAACGATCTGGTAGTTCGACTTTCCGGGATAGGTGGTGAGCCGGCCGGTGGCGATCACCTCCATGCCTTCCTCTGGACGGAATTTCAGCCGGCTCATCGTGGTCTTCCACACCACGGCGTCGAGCCGCGCGCGATCGTCCTTCAGGCAGAAATAGGCATGGCCGGAGGAATGCGGTCCGCGATAGCCGGAAATCTCGCCGCGCACCCGTACATTGCCGAAGACGTCCTCGACCGTACGCTTCAGCGCGCCGGAAATTTCGCTCACCGTATATTCGGTGGCGTTGGTGCGTGATTCGGATGCTGCGTCGCTCATCGGCCGATTGGGGGACGATTGCTGGCCGGCGTCAAGGCGGCCGTGTTCGATGTCCGCCCCAATCGCGCGATCACCAGCCCGGCAGAATCTGGTTCGGCTTGGTCCGCTTCATCTTGGCGAAGGCGAGGGCGGCGAAATCGAACGTGCCGGTCTCCTCGCCGAGTGGCACGGAAATATTGTCGAGGCTCTCCGAAATGTGGCGCGCAAGCGCGTCGACGATCTCCGGCCGCGAGGTCTGACCGCGCATGATGCCGATGCGGCAATCGGGCAGGGCGCCGAAACCGTCGGCCTCGCCCAGCACCCGCATGCCGGGCCGCAGGGCGCATTCCGGCAGCACCGAGATCGCCAGACCGGAAAGCACCGCGGCTGCGATGACGGTGGCAGAGAAGCTGGTGAACAGGATGCGATAGTCGCGGCTCTGCTGATCGAGCACGTCGGCGGCGGCCCGCCGCCAGATGCAGTTCGGCCGGCCGAAGGCCATCGGCAGGATCGGCTGCTCATGCGTCGCATGGTTGGCCGAGGTAACCCACAGCAGCGGTTCGCGCCGCACCACTTCCGACTGGCCACGCGCGTCGTTGTGCGTCACCAGCGCCAGGTCGAGATTGCCGCGCTTGATGTGTTCGACCAGTCCCGGCGTCGGTTCGCAGATAACGGTCAGTTCGACATGCGGGTTGGAACGGGCAAACCGCGCCATGATCTCTGGCAGGAAGCGATCGGCATAATCGTCCGGCGTGCCGATGCGGATGGTGCCTTCGAGCCGGCGGTCGTCGAAGGCGGCCAGTGTTTCCTTGTTGAGATAGAGCAGCCGCCTTGCGTAGGAGAGCAGTCTGTCGCCTTCCTCGGTCAGCCTGTTGGTGCGGCCGTCTTTTTCGAACAGCGGCTTGCCGATCCGTTCCTCCAGCCGCCGCATCTGCATCGACACCGCAGACTGGGTCCGATGCACCGCTTCCGCCGCGCGGGTAAAGCTGCCGGTGTCGACAATCGAGATGAAGGTCTGCAACTGATCGAGATCGAGCGGCGCTTTCATTGGCCTAATCCATCATTGATGCTGATGCTAAAGATTAGAAACATTCGTTGGATTAATCAATCGGGCCATGGCAAATTCCGATTGTCCACATGAAGGCATGTGAATCGAAGCCGGAACGGCCGCTGTCGCCAGCGCCCGATCGACCGGTTTCGCCCGTTCGAATGTGAAGGAGACCGACATGGCTACGTTTGATTTCGCTACCGAGACCTCGCGCATCACCTCGCGTCCGGCCGTTGCGACGCGCGTGGCCAATGCCGCTGCCAATGTTTACCGCGCCTGGAGAAACCGCCGCGCCTTTTATCGCCTCGGCGAGATGTCGGATGCCGAACTCGCCGACATCGGCCTGACCCGCGCCGACCTGCACGTCGCTGTCGGTGTACCCTTTGGCCGCGATCCGACAGAAAGGCTTCGCGTCATCGCGGTCGAGCGCGCCGAAACGATCGAGGATATTGCCTGCAAGGTCGTGTGATCGCGTGGTTTCGCCGTTCGGGCGCGTTGAACCTTTTTGAGGCACGACGCCACTAAGTTACGCAGGCTCCCCACTCCCTGCCGGATCCCCCCGGCCAGCCTGCGCGCTGCCCGGTCCTCCCAGGACCGGGCTTTCTTTTTTGGGCGGCACTGATGATTGGTTGCCGGTGTCTGGTCTAGCGCCGGCCCATGCCCTGCTTGAACTGGTCGAAGATCGACTCCATGCCTTTCTGGTAGTCGTCGCGCTGCTGGGCGCCTGTCTCGAACATCTTGCCGAACAGGTCGTCAAACGGATTTCTCGGCCTGCCGCTCGGATTGGCCTGCGGCTGCGGCGCCTGGGGTTGCTGCGGCGCCTGACGCGGCTGAGACTGCGGTGCGCCACCGCCGAACATGTCCTGCAGTACTTTGCCGAGCGGATTGTCACCATAAGGGTTCTGTGTTTGCTGGGGTTGGTTCTGCGGCTGCTGCGGCTGTGGTGCACCGCCGCCGAACATATCCTGCAGCACCTTGCCCAGCGGGTTGTCGCCGTAAGGGCTCTGCGTCTGTTGCGGCTGCTGCCCGCCGAACATGTCCTGCAGCACCTTGCCGAGCGGGTTATCCGTGGGGCCTGCAGGCTGAGGGGCCGGCGCCTGGCCGCCGCCGCCCGCCTGCCGCATCATCTGCTCGATGAGCTCGCCGAGCGGATTGCCGCCGCCTGCCGCATGCATCTGCCCGCCTAACTGGTTGGTGGTCTGCTTGAATAGCCCGCCCATCATCATCGAGGCGATTGCCGGCAGCATCTGCTGCAGGACCTGCTGGCTGACGCCGCTCGCCTGCGCGGCCTGGCTGGCGACGGCCCGCGACAGGTCCTTCGAGCCGAACAAATGGCCGAGAATGCCCTTGCCTTCATCGAGGCCCTGCGGCGAGAAGGCCCGGCTTGCATCCTCGAAATATTTGGCGTGCTGGCCGCTGGCCATCGCCGTCATGAAGGAGCCGAGCCCATAAGGGTCCGCCGTGTTGCGCTTCAGCCCCTGCGAAAAGGCCGGCAGCAGCGCCGCGACCGCCGCCTGCGTCTGCTGCTGCGAAAGCCCGAACTGCTGGGCCAGCGCCTGCATGCCGTTGCCGTTCTGGGCCTGTGCCAGAATATCGAACAAGGAAGGCATTGTTTTCTCCTCCGGGAAAATCCTCGTTGGAGAAGCCTAATTCGTTTCCATCACTGATTGAAGCGAATTTGCCGGACCATCGGCCAAGCGGATAGCGAAGCGTTAATACGCGTATTCCATGAACACCGGCTCGATCGAGCCGCCCCAGCGTGTGTGGTAGGCCGAGAGCATCTCTTCGGCGCTGGTGGTGCCACGCGCGACGACCTCGTCCAGCGTGTTGAGGAACGAGGTCTCGTCATAGCCGTCGCGGTTCTTGCGGCCGCGGTTCTTCAGTCCCATGCGCGAGATGACGAGCACGTCGCGGGCTATCTCGCGCAGTGTCGTGTTGCGGAAGGGCGCCGAAATGCCCTGTTCGGGCACCGCGTTGCGCATCGCCAGCACCTCGTCATAACTCCAGCTCGAGGTCAGCGCCTCGGCCGCGTCGAGCGCAGCCGCATCATAGAGCAGCCCGACCCAGAAGGCCGGCAGCGCGCAGATGCGCCGCCACGGCCCGCCATCGGCGCCGCGCATTTCGAGAAAGCGCTTCAACCGCACGTCCGGGAACAGCGTCGACAGATGGTTCGCCCAGTCGCCCATCGTCGGGAGCCCGTCCGGCAGTTCGTTGCGGGCGGCGCCCGCCATGAACTGGCGGAAGGTGATGTGCGTCATGTCATGGTACTGGCCGTCGCGGATGACGAAATACATCGGCACGTCGAGCGCCCATTCGACATAATCGGCAAAGCCGAAATCGGGCGAGAAGCAGAATTCGAGCAGGCCGGAGCGCTGATTGTCGGTGTCGCGCCAGATCTCGCCGCGCCAGCTCTGCAAGCCGTTCGGCCGGCTTTCGGTGAAGGGCGAGTTGGCAAACAGCGCCGTCGACAGCGGCTGCAATTTCAGCGACACTTGCATCTTGCGGCGCATGTCGGCTTCGCTTTCGAAGTCGAGGTTCACCTGGATCGTGCAGGTCCGGTACATCATGTCGAGACCTTTGGTGCCGACCTTGGGCATGTAGCGGGTCATGATCTCGTAGCGCGATTTCGGCATCTTCGGCGTCTCGGCCAGCGACCATTTCGGGCTGCCGCCAAGGCCGAGAAAACGAATGCCCATCGGTTCGGCGATCTCGCGCACCTGCGCCAGATGCGCATTGCCTTCGCGGCAGGTCTGGTGGATCGTCTCCAGCGGCGCGCCGGACAGTTCGAACTGGCCGCCGGGCTCCAGCGAGATCGCGCCTTGGCCGGTCGGCTCGACCAGTCCGATGATGCGGCCGGCATCCATGATCGGGTCCCAGCCGAGTTTGTCCTGCATGCCTTCGAGGATGGCGCGGATGCCGCGCTCGCCGCCGTAGGGCACCGGGGCATTGCCGTCAACATAGAACGGGAATTTCTCGTGCTCGGTGCCGATGCGCCATTTGTCGCGCGGCTTGTTGCCTTCGGCCAGGTGCTCGACGAGTTCGTCGACGCCTTCGATCGGCCGGAAATCGGTAGTATCGCGCGCCATAATAGCCCTCCGCACATGGCCCCGAAAACCGGCTTCGATTTTCGGAAAGGATCATGTGCCCAATCAATATGTTACAGCGTCCTTTGCGCGCCCGAAAGGACGCGCGGCCACTGCCGGCGCTAGATGGACGAAATGTCAGTAGCCGATCAAGCGAAAAATCCTGAGCCAGAGGGTAACTGGAATTGATCACCAATCCCCGATTGTCGCCTGGATCAGCGCCAGTGCCGCTACGGCCGCCGTGTCCGCCCGCAGGATGCGCGGCCCAAGCGGAATGGCGGTAACGAAGGGCAGGGCTCTCAGCATCCTGCGCTCCTCGTCGGAAAAGCCGCCCTCCGGCCCGACCAGCAGGCCGAGCTTGTTCTCCCGCACCGCCTGCAATGCCGGCAGGGGACTGTTGGTCGATGCATCCTCGTCGCAGAAGATCAGCCGCCGCTCACGGTCCCAGTTGCTGAGCAGGCGCTCGAATTTTTCCGCTTCGCGCAGCTCCGGCACCGCCAATATGCCGCATTGTTCGGCCGCCTCGACGACATTGGCGCGCAGGCGCTCGATGCCGGGCTTTGCCACCTGCGTATGCTGGGTGATGACCGGCTGCAGGATGCCAGCGCCCATCTCGACCGCCTTTTGCACGAGGTAGTCGAGCCGCCCCTGCTTCAGCGGCGCGAAACAGTAGACGAGATCGGGCAACGGCGGCTGCGGCCGCTGCAATGCCAGCAACTTCAGGCGCAACGCCTTCTTCGATTTTGCCGCGATCGCCGCCGACCATTCGCCGTCGCGGCCGTTGAAGACCAGAATTTCGGCGCCTTCGCCGAGCCGCAGCACGTGCGAGAGATAATGGCTCTGCTGCGGGCCGATGTCGAACTCGATGTCCGGTCCAAGCCCGTCCGGCACGAACAGCCGCTGCATCTTGTAATTGGCGCGCATCGCCGAGGAATGCGGCAACGTCACCCTCGGCGTCAAGCCTCGGCGGAAGGATGCCAGACAGGCTCGTAGCCTTTCTGCAGCACCGAAACAGTTGTCGCTGGCGTGAGCAGGCGGATTGGACTGTCGGTAAAACCGCCGAACCCCACCGGTTCGCCATAACCGCCGAAACTCCAGGGCAGCGCGGCGCCGTCAAACAGGACGTACGCCCTGTTTCCTGACGAGATCATCGTGCCGTCCGGCAAGTCCGCAAGCGCTTCCGGTTCCAGTCTCGGCGCCCGCCCGCCCGATGCCACGCGCTCCTTGTGCAGGCGCTTGTCGAGTTGCGGCGCGCGTGGCTCGGCAATGCCGAAGGCGTCGCCGAAACGCCGGACAAAATCCCTGGCCCGCTCGCGCCGGCAGAAGAAGCAGGGCCGGTGCCCGGCGGCAAGTGCCGTCACCTCGTCGAGGAAAAACAGTTCGGTCCAGCCGGCCTTGCCGCCAGCCCGGTTGCGCCCCATCGGCTCGCGCCGCACGTTATGGAATTCGCAGACGCAGATGATCCAGGCTTGCAGCGCCCAGCGCTTCTTCAACAGCGTTCTCGTCTCGGGGTCGTGAATGATGCCGCGATTGCCCATGAACAGGCCGCGCTCCGGCACGGCATGGATGGCGCCGAACGGGTCGACCCGGTTTTGCAGTGGCATAGGCGTTCCCTGTTGGCTGCAATGCTGGCGCCATGATATCGCTCGTTGCATCAATTTCATGTCAGCAGGTTTCGATGCGGGTCTTGGTTGTCCAGAACTTCGACAATGAGGGCCTTGGCCAGATCGGCGCGGCTCTTGTCGAGGCGGGCGTCGATATCGACCTGCGCCGTCCCTACTGCGGCGACGCGCTGCCGCAAGATAGCGGCGGGCATGACGCCATGGTAGTGCTCGGCGGCGCCCAGAATGCGCTGGACGACGAGCTCTGTCCTTATTTTCCGGGCCTGCTCGACCTGACGCGCGACTTTGCCGAGAGGGATCGCGCGGTGCTTGGTATCTGCCTCGGCAGCCAGTTGGTCACGCGCGCCTTTGGCGGCGAGAACCAGATCGGCGGCGCGTCGGAGTTCGGCTGGCACGAGGTCGCGCTCACCGCGGCGGCGCAGGCCGATCCGGTGCTCGCCGCTTTGCCCGCAAAATTCCCGATCTTCGAATGGCACGACGACACCTTTGTCTTGCCTAAGACTGCCGTGCGGCTGGCCGGCAATGCCGTCGCCGAGAACCAGGCGTTCCGTATCGGCCGCGCCGTCTACGGCTTCCAGTTCCATTTCGAGGCCGACAGTCCGATGGTGCGCGACTGGAGCACCTCCTTCGCACCGCTGATCGCCGAGCGGCATCCTGAATGGGCGGGCCGGCTCGACGATGAAATGGCCCGCAACGGACCGCAAGCCGATGCCGCCGGCCTGGCCATCGCCCGCGCCTGGGTGGCGACGATCTGACGGCTCATATAGTCAGCGTATTTGGCGACGTTGCATATTTGGCACGCGGCGGCAAATCCGCCGGGGATAACGCGTTTCATCCTTGGCCTGTGTCTGTCCGCCAGCCTAAAAGGCGCCCGCTCTGCATCTTGCGTGCAACCGCGATGAACCTTTCCTGTGACCCGCGCGACACACCGCCGATACAGAACATGCCTAGAAGCGCGAAACCGTCAGACATTTGCGACGTATTTTGCGTTTCAACGCATTGGTAACCCGCTCGTGCATAGATGCAGAAAGCTCAACAAGAGATGACGTCCGTGAAAGCAGCCTTTTTGTCCTTTGCCATGTTGTCGGCCATCGTCTTGTGCGGCCTCGGCATTTATTCCGCCGACGCAGCCAACAACCATAATGCCGTCGACGGCTACGGCGTCACCGCCGCGCTTCGCTAGACCCTCTGCACATAACCTCACGCCTTACCTACGCCCGCTCACCCGTGACTGTCAGGATATGCTTGTCAGCGCCGTCTACCACGAGCGCGGTGAGGTTTCCCGACTGCCAGGCGAGGGTGTCGACATTGACGCGGTTGCCGGTGATCTCGGGCTTGGGCACCGGCGTATGGCCGTGCACCACGATCTTCGGATGAAGACCGGTGTGATCGTGGAAGACCTCGCGGATCCAGATCAGGTCCTGCCGGGTCTGGCTTTCCAGCGCAACGCCGGGCCGGATGCCGGCATGGCAGAAGAAGAAGTCGCCGAACGTCACTGAGAAGGGCAGCGAGCGCAGGAACTCGACATGGTTCTGCGGCACCGCCTCGACCAGTGCGGCGTGCCCTTGCCGCAATGCCGCATCGGCGCGGCCAAACCAGGCGCTGCTCCCACCGAGTGAGACACCATACGATAGCGCCGTCTGGATGCCGCCATAGCGCATGAACAGCCCGTCCGGATCGGGGACATCGAGAAAATCGAGAAAGCCGAGATCATGATTTCCGGCGAGCATCAGGTGACGCGGATCGCGTTTCTGCGCGTCGATCAGGAAATCGATGACGCCCCTGGAGTCCGGGCCCCGGTCGACATAGTCGCCGAGATGGATCACGCGCCAATCGGCCGACGGCCTTTGACCGAGCTCCGCCTCGATCCGCCGGTGCATGGCGGTCAGCAGGTCGAGCCGGCCGTGCACATCGCCGATCGCGTAGAGACGCATGCCTTGCGGTCCGCGCGCCTCGTAGAAACTGATGCCGGGCTCCGTCAATGCCTGCGTCGCCTCCGTGATCATGCCGTCACGTGACTTTAGCGCCGAAGCTGATCCTTGCCCATGTCGGTGACCAGACGCTTTCCGCACAGAGCCAGCGTTATGTCCATCTCCTTGCGGATGATTTCCAGCGCCTTGGTAACCCCTTCCTTGCCGAGTGCGCCGAGGCCGTACAGGAAAGGCCGGCCGATATAGGTGCCCTTGGCGCCGAGGCACAGCGCCTTGAGCACGTCCTGGCCGGAGCGGATGCCGCCGTCCATATGCACCTCGATCGCGTCGCCGACGGCGTCGGCGATCTCTTCGAGCGCCATGATCGACGACGAGGCGCCGTCGAGCTGGCGGCCGCCATGGTTGGATACGATGATCGCGTCGGCGCCTGTCCTGGCCGCCATCAGCGCATCTTCCCTGTCGAGTATGCCTTTCAGGATCAGCTTGCCGCCCCAGCGCTCCTTGATCCAGGCGACGTCCTTCCACGACAGATGCGGATCGAACTGCTCCTTCGTCCACGACGATAGCGAGGCGAGGTCGCCGACGCCCTTGGCATGGCCGACGATGTTGCGGAAGCTCCGGCGCTTGGTGCCGGCCATGCCGGCGCACCAGCGCGGCCTTGTCGCCATCTGCCAGAGGTGCTTCGGCGTCATTCGCGGCGGCGCCGAAAGCCCGTTGCGGATATCCTTGTGGCGCTGACCGAGGATCTGCAGGTCGAGCGTCAGCACCAGCGCCGAACATTTCGCCGCTTTTGCGCGGTCGATCAAATCGAAGACGAAGTCCTTGTCGCGCAGCACATAGAGCTGGAACCAGAACGGCTTCCTGGTCACCGACGCGACATCCTCGATCGAGCAGATGCTCATTGTCGACAGCGTGAACGGCACACCGAATTCTTCCGCCGCCTGGGCCGCCAGCATCTCGCCGTCCGGATGCTGCATGCCGGTCATGCCGGTCGGCGCCAGCGCCACCGGCATCGTCACCTTCTCGCCGATCATGGTCGATTCCAGCGAGCGGTTGTCCATGTCGACCAGCACGCGCTGGCGGAACTTGATCTTCTGGAAATCTTCCTCGTTGGCCCGGTAGGTGCTTTCGGTCCAGGCGCCGGAATCGGCATAGTCGAAGAACATCTTCGGCACGCGGCGGCGCGCCAGGTCCTTGAGGTCGGCGATGGTGAGAATGCTGCTCATGGATCTTTTTCCGCTGGTTCTTCGCTGGTTCGTCGTTGAATTTTCTGGGCGGTGCCTACGGCTGTTTTCTTGCCGGCTCACCGCCACCGGGCTCGGAGCGTTGCCTGAGCCTCAGCCGCGACACGCGCTGCCAGTCGCCGCTGCGCTCGGCCTCGGCCATCGATCGTTCGACGTAGGAGATGTGGTCCATCGCCGCCTGCCGCGCCGCGGCTGCATCGCCGGCCTTGACCGCCGTGTAGATTGCCCGGTGCTGCGAAAGCAGCGCCTCGCGCGCGCCCGGCACGCTGAACACCAGCCGCCGGTTCTGGAACACGCCTTCCGACAGCAGCCGATAACAGGAGCGCAGCGTGTGCAGCAGGATGATGTTGTGCGCGCATTCGCAGATCGCGTGATGGAACTCGATGTCGATTTCCGCCTCGTCGTCGAAATTGCCGGTCCGGTGCGCCTCGTCCATACGTGCCATGATGCGGTCGAGCAGCGCCAGATCGTCCGATGTGGCACGCCGCGCCGCATATTCCGCCGCCACCGCCTCGATCTCGCGGCGGTACTCCAGATAGTCGGTCACCGCCTTGCGATGCATCGAGATCAGGTCGGTCACCGGCTTGGTGAACAGCTGGCCGATGACATCGGCGACATGGGTGCCGCCGCCTGGCCGTGTGGTCAATAGCCCGCGCCCTTCCAAGGCTTTCAAGGCATCGCGCAGGATCGGCCGCGACACCTCGAACTGGCGCGCCAGTTCGCGCTCGCCCGGCAGCCGGTCGCCGGTGCGCAGGACGCCTTCGAGGACCAGGCTCTCGATCTGCTGCACCACCTCGTCGGCGGTGCGCGAATGCTCGATCCGGGAGAAAATGTCGCTCAAACGGGATGCCTGGGGGTTGAACCGATGTCGCGCAAGATAAAGCCGGCGTCGCCAACTGGTCAAATTATTTATCCAATTCGCCGGGGCCGGGTCCGTTTCACAGCCGCGGCTTCATATCAGCTTGAGCTAAACTGGGCGTTTGCGCCCTCTGGAGATTGCCTCTAGAGCAACCAGGAAAAGTGTGAAACGGTTTTCCGTCCGGAATTGCGCGGAATCAAAGAGATAGAGCGGTTCGGCGTTTCCGTGAAACGATGGACCGCTCTAGAGGGACATCATTGCCAAAGGCTCAGAGAAGCCTGGGGGACCAGCCGTGCCAGACGCCGACCCGTCCAGCCTCGAATTCCAGCTGCGCGCCAAAGCCGTGGGCGGCACCGTCATGGGCTTTCCGGCGCATGAAGGTCGGCCGGGCGCGCTCGGCGAGGTCCACGCCCGGCCGCAGCCGCTGGTCGAAAAGCCGCGCGTGCTGGTGCAGCTTTCCTTCATGACCGAAGCTGGATCCGGGATCGATCAGGCCGTGCTTTCCGAATTGTCGCGACGCCTCGGCATTGCCGCGCCCGACCCTCACGCCCGCCACCACGCGATGAAATGGGGCAAGGGCTCGCTGCGCTGGGAACGCCACACGGAATTCTCGACCTATCTCTGGGAAGGCCCGCTCGCCGAAAACGGCAGGGGGCAAGAGGACACACCCTTCGGCAACGGGTTTTCGCCGCCGGGCACGGTGATTTCCGGCATCAGGCTGGAGATCCGCAAATGGACGCCGGCGAACGAAAAACTGATCGCCGGCTTCGACCCGACCAGCCTGTGCTATTCGCTGGTCGAGCGCGGCAACGCGGCCATCGTCACCGATTTCCGTCAGGATGGCGACGGCTTGACCCGCATGCTGGTGCTCGACCGCGGCCTGACCCCGGCGCGCACCGGGGCACTGTCGCAGCGGCTGATCGACATCGAGACCTACCGCACGCTGGCCATGCTTGGGCTGCCGCTGGCCCTGACGCTGTCCGGTCGCGCCCGCCGCATCGAAGACAGGCTGGCCCAGACCACGTTGGAAATGAAGGTCGCCGAGACCCGCGACAGCCAGACGCTGCTTGCCGACTTGACCGAACTGGCCGCCGAGCTGGAGGCCGATGCCGCCTCCAGCCTCTACCGCTTCGGCGCCAGCCGCGCCTATGACGGCATCGTGCGCGAACGGCTGGAGGCGCTCGACGAAGAGGCGGTGCCCGGCTACGACACCTGGGGCGGTTTTCTGCAGCGCCGCGTGGCGCCGGCGATGCGTACCTGCCGTTCGGTCGAGGAGCGTCAGGCCAACCTGTCGACGAAGCTCACCCGTGCCACCACACTGCTGCGCACCTGGGTCGACGTCGAGGTCGAGAAGCAGAACCGCGATCTTTTGGCATCGATGAACAATCGCGCCCGCCTGCAATTGCGGCTGCAGCAGACGGTGGAGGGGCTCTCGGTCGCCGCGGTTTCCTACTATGTCGTCGGCCTCATCGGCTACGTCGCCAAGGGCGCCTCGATCTTCGGCCATGCCTTCGCGCCGGAAATGGTCACCGCCGCCTCGGTGCCGCTCGCCGTCGTGCTCGTCTGGTGGGGCGTGCGCCGCGTCCGCCGCATGCACTCCGAACCAGGCAAGCAGCCGGGCGAGTAGTGTGGGGCGCAGCGGCAGATTGCCGCTGCGGAAGGCTGTCTCGGCCATAGGCCTCTCATCCCGGCCAAAGCGGCATTTGCAAGCGACCACCGTCGCTGGTAAAAGATTTTTACCAGTCGATCGAAGGAGGCTGTCGATGTCCGGCCTTGCCATGCCGAAACCAGACGACGCCACGATGCGCCGGCGCGACGAGATCGTCGCCGATATGCGCATCATGGTGCCGGGCGAGGGCGTCGTCGACGCCGCCAATGCCATGCGCGCCTTCGAGAGCGACGGGCTCACCGCCTACCGGCAATTGCCGCTCGTCGTTGTATTGCCGCAAACCGTGGCCCAGGTCTCGCGGGTGCTGAAATATTGCAGCGACCGCAACATCCGCGTCGTGCCGCGCGGCTCCGGCACCTCGCTCTCCGGCGGTGCGCTGCCGCTCGAAGACGCGGTGCTGCTGGTGATGAGCCGCTTCAACCGCATCCTCGAGATCGATTTTCAGAACCGCGTCGTCGTCGCCCAGCCCGGCGTCACCAATCTCGGCATCACCACCGCCGTCGAGCAGGAGGGCTTCTATTACGCCCCCGATCCATCCTCCCAGATCGCCTGCTCGATCGGCGGCAATGTCGCGGAAAATTCGGGCGGCGTGCACTGCCTGAAATACGGTCTCACCGCCAACAATGTGCTCGGCATCGAGATGGTGCTGATGAATGGCGAGGTGGTGCGCCTCGGCGGCAGCCATCTCGACGCGGAAGGCTACGACCTGCTCGGCGTCATGACCGGCTCCGAAGGACTGCTCGGCGTCGTAACCGAGGTCACCGTACGCATCCTCAAGAAGCCGGAGACGGCGCGTGCCCTGCTGATCGGTTTCCCGACCAGCGAGCAGGCCGGCCAATGCGTTGCCGATATCATCGGCGCCGGCATCATTCCGGGCGGCATGGAGATGATGGACCGTCCGGCCATCCACGCCGCCGAGGATTTCGTCCAGGCCGGCTATCCCTTGGATGTCGAGGCGCTGCTGATCGTCGAGCTGGACGGGCCGGGTGTCGAGGTCGACCACCTGATCGGCCTGGTCGAAGCCATTGCTTTTAGGAACGGCTCGACCACATGCCGCACGTCGCAGTCGGAACAGGAGCGGCTGAGCTTCTGGGCCGGCCGCAAGGCGGCGTTCCCGGCGGTCGGCCGCATCTCGCCCGACTACTACTGCATGGACGGCACCATCCCGCGCAAGGAACTGCCGCGCGTGCTCGCCGGCATGCGCGAGCTGTCGGAGAAATACGGGCTCGGCGTCGCCAATGTCTTCCACGCCGGCGACGGCAATCTGCACCCGCTCATCCTCTATGACGCCAACGTGCCGGGCGAACTCGACAAGGCGGAGAGTTTCGGCGCTGACATATTGCGGCTCTGCGTCAAGGTCGGTGGCGTGCTGACCGGCGAGCACGGGGTCGGCGTCGAGAAGCGCGACCTGATGCCGGAAATGTTCAACCAGATCGACCTCGACCAGCAGATGCGCGTCAAGTGCGCCTTCGACCCCAACCATCTTTTGAATCCCGGCAAGGTCTTCCCGCAATTGAGGCGATGCGCCGAGCTCGGGCGAATGCACGTGCATCGCGGGCAAGTGGCGTTTCCGGACATTCCGAGGTTTTGAGTGGGTATGTTGGCGCTTGAACACCCCCCTCTGTCCTGCCGGACATCTCCCCCTCAAGGGGGGAGATTGGCAGCTTGCACGCCTCAGCCTTCTTTCAATATTGACGATTGGCGAAGCCAGACGCGACGTCCGATCTCCCCCCTTGAGGGGGAGATGTCCGGCAGGACAGAGGGGGGCGCGAAGGAACGCGACGTCTTTGCATTTGCCATTGGCGCATCCGCCTCATGACCACCTTCGTCCCCACCACCGCAGCCGAAGTCCTCTCCACCGTCGCCTGGGCCGCCGCCGAAGACTCCCCGCTCGAAATCCTCGGCCACGGCTCCAAGCGCGGTATCGGCCGGCCGCAGCAGAGTGAGCATACGCTCGACCTTTCCAGACTCTCCGGCGTCATGCTTTACGAGCCGGCCGAACTGGTGCTGTCGGCAAAAGCCGGCACGCCGCTGGCCGAAATCGAAAGCCTGCTTGCCGAAAACGGCCAGCAACTTGCCTTCGAACCGATGGATTACGGCCCGCTGCTCGGCGGTGAGCCAGCGCGAGGCACGATCGGCGGCGCACTCGCCGCGAACCTTTCCGGCCCGCGCCGGCTGAAGGCGGGTGCTGCGCGTGACCATATCCTCGGCATAGCGGCCGTTTCCGGGCGTGGCGAGGCCTTCAAGTCCGGCGGCCGCGTCGTCAAGAACGTCACCGGCTACGATCTGTCCAAGCTGATGGCCAACAGCTGGGGCACGCTGGCGGTGCTCACCGACGTCACCTTCAAGGTGCTGCCTGCTGCCGAGACCGAAGTCACGCTCGCCATCCGCGGCCTGCTCGACGATCACGCCGCCGCCGCCATGGCGCTGGCGCTGGGTTCCAGCGCCGAAGTGTCGAGTGCTGCCCATCTTCCCGAACGGGTCGCAGCTAGGGTCGCTGGCGGCAGTCTCGGCAGCGATGCCGCGACGCTGCTGCGCATCGAGGGCTTCGGCCCGTCAGTCGCTTACCGCATTGCCGCGCTGAAAGACCTGCTGAAAAACGCCGGGCCGCTGCAGGAGATTTCCGGTTCGGTCTCGTACTCGGTCTGGCGCGATGTCCGCGACTGCGCGCCGTTCGCCGATGGCAGCGAAAGGCCGGTGTGGCGCGTCTCGATGGCGCCGTCGCGGGGCCACCAGATGGTGCTGGCGCTGCGCATGCAGGCCCCGGTCGATGCCTTCTACGATTGGCAGGGCGGGCTGATCTGGCTGCGCATGCAGCAGGACGATCCCGAGGCTGGCCTGTTGCGCGGCCTGATCAGAAGACATGGCGGCGGCCATGCGACGCTGGTGCGCGCAACCCCTTCGCACCGCGCCGCCGTGCCGGTGTTCGAACCGCAAGCGCCGCAACTGGCAGCACTGTCGGCGCGGCTGAAGGCCGAATTCGACCCGAAGAATATCCTCAATCCCGGCCGTATGGCGCCGGGCGCAAGCTCTGCTACTCTCGCGCCGGCAACCGAGGGAGGAGCACAATGAGCGATCCAGGCCAAAACGGTACGTCACGCCAGACCGACCGCTGGCTGGAGCCCGGCCCGACCAACGCGCTGGTCATCTACATCCTCTATCTCGCCGGCCTAGCCATCGGCGTCAGCGGCATTGTCGGCGTCGTCCTGGCCTATATCAATCGCGGCAAGGCCGGCGGCTTCGTCGAGAGCCATTACACATTCCTGATCCGCACCTTCTGGATCGGCCTGCTCTATGCACTGATCTCGGCGCTGTTGATGGTCGTGGTCATCGGTGTCGTGCTGATGGTTGCCGTTGCCGTCTGGTTCATCGCCCGCTGCATTCTCGGCCTGCAGGCGCTGCAGCGCGGCGAGGCGGTCAAGAACCCGGAAAGCTGGTTTCTGGGATTATGAGCATGATCCCCAAAAGTGGGTACCGGTTTTGGGAAAAGATCATGCTCAAACGGTAAGGATTCGTTTACGTGCAGACCAATTTCTCAGCTGCCCAGCTCGCCGATCCGCATGTCGCGGAATCGGAGAAGATCCTGCGCAAATGTGTGCATTGCGGCTTCTGCACCGCCACCTGCCCGACCTATGTGACGCTCGGCAACGAACTGGATTCGCCGCGCGGCCGGATTTATCTGATCAAGGACATGCTGGAAAACGGACGGCCGGCCGACAAGCAGATCGTCACCCATATCGACCGCTGCCTGTCCTGCCTCGCCTGCATGACCACCTGCCCGTCGGGCGTCAACTACATGCATCTGGTCGACCACGCCCGCGTCCATATCGAGGAGACCTACAAGCGTCCGCTGGCCGATCGCCTGACACGCGCCATGCTGGCCTTCGTGCTGCCCTATCCCTCGCGTTTCCGCGCGGCGCTCAAGCTGGCGAAGCTCGGCCAGCCATTCGCCGGCCTGTTTGAGAAAATCCAGGCATTGAAGCCTTTGGGCGCGATGTTGAAGCTGGCCCCGGCGTCGGTCCCGGCAGTCTCGCCGATGGCCTCGCCGGGCGTCCATGCCGGGCAGGGCGCGAAGAAAAATGGCCGCGTCGCCATCCTCACCGGCTGCGCGCAGTCGGTGCTCGATCCCGGCATCAACGACACGACGATTTCGCTGCTGACCCGGCTTGGCGTTGAGGTCGTGGTGCCCGAGGGCGAGGGCTGCTGCGGCGCGCTGGTGCATCATATGGGGCGCGAGGACGCTGCCTTGGCGTCGGCCCGACGGAACGTCGACGCCTGGACGCGCGCCATCGAGCAGGGTGGACTCGACGCCATCGTCATCACCGCATCCGGGTGCGGCACCACCATCAAGGATTACGGCTTCATGCTGCGCCTCGATCCGGCCTATGCCGACAAGGCCGCGCGCGTCTCGGCGCTGGCCAGGGACATCACCGAATATCTGGCAAGCCTCGACCTGCCCGAGCCGGTCCGCAAGCCGGGCACCATCGTCGCCTATCACTCAGCCTGCTCGATGCAGCACGGCCAGAAGATCACCCGCCAGCCGAAGGAGCTTCTGGTCCGTGCCGGCTTCGTCGTGCGCGAGCCGCGCGAAGGGCATCTGTGCTGCGGTTCGGCCGGCACCTACAACATCCTGCAGCCCGGGATTTCGGCAACGCTACGCGACCGCAAGGTCAGGAATATCGAGGCGACCGGTGCTGAAATCGTCGCCACCGGCAATATCGGCTGCATCACCCAGATCGCTTCTGCCGCCAAGCTGCCGGTGGTGCATACGATAAAGCTGCTCGACTGGGCCTATGGCGGGCCGAGGCCCGAAGGCGTTCGCGAAGAGAGGGCGGTTGTCGCGGCCGAGTGATGCGCCAGTCGCCTACTCCGCCGCCAGCCTGTCCGCTATGCCGTAGGTGGCCTGGTAGCGGGCGCGCTGGCGGCTGAGCGCCACCATCGTGTTGCGCAGCAGGATCGCCACCGTGATCGGGCCGACGCCGCCCGGCACCGGCGTGATCCACGACGCGACATGCCTGACGCTCTCGGCATCGACGTCGCCAACGATGCGGCTCTCGCCGTCCGGCCCGATTTCCGAATTGATGCCGATATCGATGACGGCGGCGCCCGGCTTGACCATGTCGGCCTTGATCAGCCGCGCTTTGCCGACCGCGACGAACAGTGCGTCGGCGCGGCGTGCGTGTGCCGCCACCGAACGCGTCATGTGGTGACAGACGGTCACCGTCGCGCCTTCGCTCATCAAAAGGAACGCGATCGGCTTGCCGACGATCTCGGAATGGCCGACGACCACCACCTCGAGCCCCTTGAGGTCGAGGCCGGTTTCCCTGAGCAGTTCGACCGAAGCGGCGGCGGTGCAGGGCGCCAGGTCGAGCTGGTTGTAGACGATGTTGCCGATCGAGGCCGGATGCATGCCCTCGACATCCTTGAGCGGATGCACCGCCGCCTGCAGCGTCTTGATCGGAATGTGCACCGGCACCGGCCGCTGGATGATGATGCCGGTGACGCGCGGGTCGGCGTTAAGCCCGTGGATTGCCGCTTCCAGCTCGCCGGCGGTGATGTCGGCGCGAAAGCGCCTTTCCTCGAAGCCGATGCCGGCCAAGCCGGCCTTGGCGCGCTGGTTGCGGACATAGACGTCGACCGCGGCGGTATCGCCGACGGTGACCGACACCAGCTTGGGCGGAAAGCCTTCGGCGGTGGCGATCGCCGCGTCCTCGCGCACGCCGGCGATGATGCGTTGGGCAACCGGGCCGCCTCTGAGATAGCGGCTGTCATCGGAAAGGGACATCGGGATGGGGCCTTTATCTGGATTTTAGCCGCCACATAGCAAAGCAACCGCGAAAAGGCAGCGCGAAAAGCGAACCGCCATGCCGGTCGCGCGACGTGCCGGCAAAATCTTCCCGTCAATTCTTGCTGGCGTTGGCGGAAACAAAAAGGGCAGCACGGCTTGCCGCGCTGCCCTTTCGTGACTGGCCGCATCCCCACACGGCCCGTCCCCCGTTACTCAATGCTCCCGAGGCTTCTGAGCAGAATCATCGGTGGGGTCAACCGCAGATTACATCACTACAACCGTCGTGCCAACATTGACCCGCTCGTAAAGGTCGACCACGTCCTCGTTGCGCATGCGGATGCAGCCCGACGACACCGCGCCGCCGATCGTCCAGGGCTGATTGGTGCCGTGGATACGGTACTCGGTCGAGCCGAGATAGAGCGCGCGTGCGCCGAGCGGGTTTTCCATGCCGCCGGCGAGATAGGTCGGCAGATAACGGCCCTTGGCGGCTTCGCGGGCGATCATCACCGCCGGCGGCCGCCAATCCGGCCAGACGCGCTTGTTGGTGACCTTGTGGGTGCCGGACCATTCGAAGCCCGGCTTGCCGGTGCCGACGCCATAACGCCGCGCCTTACCGTTTTTCCCGACCAGATAGAGGAAATTCTCTCGCGTATCGATGACGATCGTGCCCGGCTTCTGCGGGCCGTCATAGGCGACTTCCTGCGGCAGATAGATCGGGTCGATCTGCGGCCGCATCACCATGCGCTTGGCCGGCGCCTGCACCGCTGCGGTGCGCAGCTGATCGGGTTCGGCCAGCCGCCGGTAGCGCCGTTGCGGCTGCGCCTCTTGCCGGCTCTGCCGCACGATGCCCGGCGCATGGCCGAGCTGCAGCACCCAGGGCGCCGAAAGATCTGGGCTGACCACCACCGGCGGCCTCTCGGCATAGCGGTCGTTGGCATTGGCGGCGCCGGCCGCAAGCACGGCCGCGGCGCCGAACAGTGGGAACAAGAATGTCTTCATCGCAACGCACCTTGATCGTCGAACATGCCGGGGTGCAAAGCCTCCCCGATTTCGCCGACATTGGGCGCGAAGCGGCAACCGAAACATGAATCGGAATGCGTAAAATGCCGATCTGTTAGTAAAGCTTTTGGTGTGGTTACCGCCCGGTTCAGGAATCTGGTAAAGCCGCGGTAAAGGCCGCGTCAAAACGCGTTAACGCCAAGACACGAACGGAATTCCGCCATGGATGAAAAGACAGGTCTGCTTGCCGGTCCCGACGGCATCGCCCGCTGCTTCTGGCACGGCAACCTGCCGGATTATCTGCACTACCACGACGACGAATGGGGCCGGCCGGTCGCCGACGACCGCCGCCTGTTCGAGAAGATCTGCCTCGAAGGTTTTCAGTCGGGCCTGTCCTGGCTGACCATATTGCGCAAGCGCGACAATTTCCGCGAGGCGTTTGCCGGCTTCGATGTCGACAAGATTGCCGCCTTCACCGACGCCGATGTCGAGCGCCTGCTCGGCAATGCCGGCATCATCCGTCACCGCGGCAAGATCGTTTCGACCATCAACAACGCCAAGCGCGCCCGCGAACTCATCGACGAGGCCGGCTCGCTGGCCGCCTGGTTCTGGAAGTTCGAACCCGGCCCCGACGAGCGGCCCGAGATCGTCGACCTCGCGCATTTGCGCGCCAATCCGACGACGGCCGTCTCGGTCCGCATTTCGAAAGAGCTGAAGAAGCGCGGCTGGAGCTTTGTCGGCCCGACCACCGTCTACGCCTTCATGCAGGCGATGGGGCTGGTCAACGACCATCTCGAGGGCTGCGTCTGCCGCGAGCCGGTCGAGGCGGAACGGAAAGCGTTCAAGCGGCCGAAATAGCGGCTCAGGCGCCGCCGGCGCCGGCGAGGAAAAACCCGGCAAGGATGGCCGCCAGCGCGGCGAACACCGGATAGATCACCAGCAGTCCGGTCATCAGCACGTCGCGCATCGTCGGTCCGCTGCGCTGTTGCGCCGCGATCTCGAACGGTCCGGCGATTTGCTTCGTCTTCGGCGCATAACCATCGGCCGGCCGCAGCCGGACCGAGGCATCGCGTGCGCCGCTATCGATGATGTCGAACTTCTGTAGCGTGGCCATGGCCCCGACCCCTTGTTTCGGCGCGCTTATCGGCCCGGATTGTGTCGGCACGATGCCGCGCGCATGGCGCAATTGTTTCAGCTTCTTTTTCGCCTTTCCTTCTCCCCTTGTGGGAGAAGGTGGATCGGCGCGCAGCGCCGAGCCGGATGAGGGGTGTTGGAAGAAACGAGACGTCGGCGTTCCTTGGAACACCCCTCATCCGACCGAGCTTCGCTCGGCCACCTTCTCCCCGCTGGAGGGCTTTGCACGGGAAGCGAAATCCTGGTTGGTGAGTTAATGGGGCTTTTTTGAAGGCCGGGAAAGCAGTTTTCGACGGCTTGGTATGGCATCGACCGGCATGACCGGCCGATCCGCCGATTTTAGACAGACTCCTCCTCATGCCGGCTTTCCGCCAGGTGGATAGAGGGCGCCGATCATGGTCCGCAGATTGTAGGCGCAGGCGGCTAGTATGCATTGCGTGCGGTTGGCGGCGAGGTTGAAGAAGCGCAGGCGCCGCATG
>NZ_JAMYRO010000035.1:0-62211 GCF_040321495.1 Mesorhizobium sp. M0408
TGTTACCCCGCCCTAAAATTTGCTTGATAACTAGGCCGGGCCCGGGGCCCGCTACGCCCCCCAAGCGGGGGGGGGCGGGGATCCCCGGCCCCACCTTTTTTGTCCGAGCAGCGGATTGCCAAAACCGCTTTGGCCTTGGGTCCGCTACTCCTGGAATGACCGGAGACAATCATGTCGCGCATCGGAATCCACTCATTCGTCTGGTCGGCGAGCTCGGCGCAGGGCGACCTCGAGCGGACGCTGGCCAACACCAGGGAAGCCGGCTTCGACCTGATCGAATTCTCCTATCTCGACCCCGCCAATGTCGACATTGACGGCTTGGCCAAGCGGATCGCCGATCTCGGCCTCGGCGTTGCGATCAGCATTGGACTGCCGGCCGACGGCGATATTTCGAGCGCCGACAAAACGATTGCCGCGCACGGCGTCGAAATCCTGGAACGTACGATCGCGCTGACCCGCGATCTCGGCGGCCAGAAGGTTGCCGGCATCCTCAGCACCAGCCACGGCTTGCAGAGCGAGGCGCCGACGCGTGACCAGTGGAACCGCAGCGCCGGCACGCTGGCCGAGGTGGCGGACACGGCAAAATCAGCCGGCGTCACCCTCAACCTCGAAATCGTCAACCGCTTCGAAAGCAATCTGCTCAACACCGCCGCGCAAGGCATGGCCTTCATCGCGGACAGCGGCTCCGACAATATCTTCCTGCATCTCGACAGCTTCCACATGAACATCGAGGAGGCCGATGTCGGCTTGGCCATTCGCAATGCGGTCGGGAAGATCGGCTATGTCCATATCGGCGAGAGCCATCGCGGTTTCCTCGGCACCGGCAATATCGATTTTGCCGCGATATTCGATGCGCTGACCGCCATCGGCTACAGCGACGACCTCAGCTTCGAATCCTTCTCCTCGGAAATCGTCGACGAGAACCTGTCGCGGAAAACCGCGATCTGGCGCAATCTGTGGACCGACAATATGGAGCTGGCCAAACATGCGCGCCGCTTCATTGCGCTCGGACTGGAGACGGCACGGCGCAAGGCCGAGCTTGTTTCCGCAACGCACCCGCAGTTCCGAAATCGATCTGGTTAGGCCAGAGGCGCTATATTAGCCGGCAAAACGCGGCCCAAGTTCCTCGATGCGGCGGATCATCGCCTGGAAATCCTCCAAGATGCGCTGGTGCAAGTGAACCGCCAGTTCCGGGTATTCCTCGAGGATGCGGCGGAACATCTTGCGGCTGAGCCGCAGCACTTCCGAATCGATTTCGGCGGAGGCGCTGGTCAGCCGGTTGGTGTCGGCGATCAGCGCCAGTTCGCTGAGTATGGTGCCGGGGCCGGCGGTGCCGATCGGGATGCGCTCGCCGTCGTGCTCGCGGTAGAGCACGATGCGGCCGCTGACCACGATGTAGGCCGAATCAGCCTCGTCGTCCTCGCGGTAAAGCTTGTGGTCGGCTTTCAACATGGTGGTTTCGGCGCCGAAGGCGAGCAGACGCAGCTGTTCCTGCGTAAAGCCCTCGAAGAGCCTCACGGTGGACAGGATGCGGATGTCGTCATCCAGCGCCATCTAGCTATGTCCCCGAACCGTCAGTCCGACTCCTCCCCTACGAGGCCGATCCAAAACCACCTCCAGCCTCAGGACCGTACCCGAAAAGCGCCCCGCCCGGATCGCTTATTTGAATAATGAAATGTTTAAGGAACCAGCTTGTAGCCGCCGCTTTCTGTCACGAGAATTTCCGCGTTGGAAGGATCGCGCTCGATCTTCTGGCGCAGCCGGTAGACGTGAGTTTCGAGCGTATGCGTGGTGACGCCGGAATTGTAGCCCCAGACTTCCTCCAGCAGCACGTCGCGGGTCACCACCTTCTGGTCGGCACGGTAGAGATATTTGATGATCGAGGCTTCCTTTTCGGTCAGCCGCACCTTGGCGCCGCGCGGGTCGATCAGAAGCTTCTGGCTGGGCTTGAACGTGTAGGGGCCGACCGAGAAAGTGGCGTCCTCGCTCTGTTCGTGCTGGCGCAACTGCGCGCGGATGCGGGCCAGCAGCACGGCAAAACGGAACGGCTTCGTCACATAGTCGTTGGCGCCGGCCTCGAGGCCAAGGATGGTGTCGGAATCGGTATCATGGCCGGTCAGCATGATGATCGGCGCCTTGTAGCCGCCCTTGCGCAATATCTTTACCGCCTCGCGGCCATCCATGTCGGGCAGGCCGACATCCATGATGAGCAGGTCGATGAGCCCGCCACGCGCCGTGGCGACGCCTTTGGCGGCGGTCGCTTCCTGCAGGACATCGAATTCCTCATAAAGCGACAATTGCTCGACAAGGGTGCCGCGCAGGTCGTCATCGTCGTCGACGATCAGAATGGTGCGTGAAGTCATGGATCAATCCGTTGTTTTGAAAAGAGATTTCAGTTGACCGCTGCCTGTTTATGCGGAAGCTGACCGGCACAACAGCCGTTCACAGTGATTTGTTCCGTGGCACGATCATACAAGAAAAAACACGATCGCAATGCAGTCGGCGCAATTTTGCCGAAAGGGCTCACCGTGCTCACCGTGCGCGCGCGCCCCGGCCAACCCAGCCAGGGCTTTCTGCAGGCCGGCAAACTGGTGTTTCCATGTGCGCTGGGGCATGGCGGCATCTCGGCCGGCAAGCGCGAGGGCGACGGCGCCACGCCGCTTGCCTCGATGCGGATATTGTCGGGATATTTTCGCGGCGACCGTTTTGCCGGCGGCCGCCGGACGCGGCTGGCGATGACGCCGATCGGCCGCGACCTCGGCTGGTGCGAAGTGCCTGGGGACCGCAACTACAACCGCCCGGTCAAAATCCCCTATGGCGCCAGCCATGAGCGGATGCTGCGCACCGACGATCTCTATGACGCCTGCCTGGTGCTGGACTGGAACATTGTGCCGCGCCGGCGCGGGCGCGGCAGCGCCATCTTCTTCCACCTGGCGCGCCCCGGCTTCACGCCGACGCAAGGCTGCGTCGCGGTAACGGCCCGCACCATGGCACGGCTGCTGCCGCTGCTGTCGGAGCGGACGGTGGTAAGGGTGGTGAGGTAGTGAATAGTGAATAGTGAGTGGTGAGAAGCGATCGGTAGGGACATGTGCAGGCGCACCGCCTAGCTTCCCATTCACCATTCACCATTCACCATTCACCATTCACTACTGCCCTATCCGCTTCCTCGGCCTCTGCCAACCGATGTCGAGAAGGCCGAGCCGGCCGAGTTCGCGGTCCATGGCGCGTGCGATGTCCTTGCGTTCGCCGCCGATGTCGCGAAGCTGGCGATCGGCGAGATCCTCGACATTCTCGTAGGGAAGATTGACCGCGATTTTTGCATGCCGAAGCCAGTCAAGCATGGCGCGCAGCCAGGCCGAGCGGAGGGTTACCGAGCGCAAGGCGATGTCAGACATGATGCAATCCGCTTCTCCGGACATCAAATCCGGTTTGATGTTTCTTCGATGCTCAGATCATGGCGGATTGAAATTCAAACGGGAAACGAGTAGTTTTTTCTGCATCTTCAAGTTTTGTTTGAGGGTTGGAATGCTCGACCGAACCCTCCTCGTCTGGCACTGATGGCGCGCCTGCTGCCTGGAACCCGTGCGCTGCGGACGCTGGAGGCAGCGGCGCGGCACCTCAATTTCACCCGCGCCGCCGACGAGCTCGGCCTGACGCCGGCAGCGGTCAGCCATCAGATCAAGGAAATCGAGGATCAGCTCGGCATCGTGCTGTTCACACGCACCAGCCGCACGATCCGGCTGACCGAGGCGGGCGCGGTGCTGTTCGAAGCTTCGACCGATGCGCTCGACCTGCTTGGCCGGGCCGTCTCACGGGCGCAGAAGACGGCGCGCGGATCGGCGCTGCTGAAGGTCACCCTCGATGCGCAATTCGCGACGAAGTGGCTGATGCGGCGCGTCGACGATTTTCGCAAGCAGCATCCGGCAATCGAGCTGCGTTTCGACATCAGTTACGAGGTGCGCGACTTCGATCGCGACGACGTCGATCTCGGCATCCGTTTCGGCACCGGCAAATATCCGGGGCTTCGCTCGCACCGGCTGTTCGAAAACGTCATCATCCCCGTCTGCAGCCCGGCCTTGCTGCGGGGGGGGCCGCGGCTGAAAGAGCCGCGCGACCTGTTTCATCATACGCTGGCCCATATCGAGTGGTCGCGCCAGGGCGTCACCTGGCCCAACTGGAGCATGTGGATGGCGGCGGCGGGCGTCGACGATTTCGACGGCAGCCGGACCATCGTGTTCGGCAACTCGACCGATGCCGTCCAGGCCGCGCTCGACGGCAACGCGGTCGCGCTCGCCGATTTCGCCATGGTGGCAAACGACCTGTCCGAAGGCAGGCTGATCCGGCCGTTCGAACTCGGCATCAAGGTGGCGCCTGAATTCGCCTATTTCCTGGTCTATCCGGAGACCGCGGCGAATGATCCGCGCATCGTCGCCTTTCGCGATTGGCTTCTCGAGGAAATCGCCAAGACGCCGAGCTGACGGTCAGCCCGCCGCCGCGCCGAACCAGCCGATCACCGCGCCGATGAGAAGCAGCACGCCGAGCCAGTGACCAACATCGATGAGCGTCAGATCCCAGCCGAAACCTTCGTAGCGATGGTTGACCGAAAGCGTGGTGGCGACGAACCCCAGCCAGAGAACGAAGCCGAAGATCACCCCGGCAAGCAGGCTCGGCTCGCCGCCGGTTACGGCGCCGATGATCAGCGACATGACCAGCGCCATGACGAGCTCCGCGATGAAGGAGACGACGAAGGGTAGCATCGATTTACTCATCGTCGCCGGATCAAGCTTGGCGGCCTTCAGCCACGGCTTGCTCAAGCCCATGTACCAGGCCGCGCCGAACAGCCACGCCACGACGGCAGCAACGATTACCGCCAGCCAATTGATTGCTGAAAAATCCATGGTTCCCTCCGGTCGATTGCGCGATGGAACGCCTGTTCGGCGATGCCGTCAAGCAAGGCGCCAGACGGTGGTGCGCTTGACCTCGGCGTCCTCCAGCGCCCGGGTCACCGCCACTTCATAGACGGCAAGCGGCTCCAGCCCGGTCTTCGGCAGATAGGAACGGCCGGGATCGCCGACGAGAATGTCGCCGCCGCGCGCCTTCAGCGCGACGAACCACGGCATCAGCCTGTCGGCGAAAGTTTTGTCGTAGAAGACGTCGCCGGCCAGCACCAAGTCCCAGCCGGCATCGCTGCCGATGCAGTCGCCGATGAGGAATTTTATCTCGGTCCCATTTGCCTCGGCATTGAGGCGGATCGCGGTCGCGCAGAATGGGTCGATATCGGCGGCGATCACCTCGGCAGCTCCGGCCTTCACCGCGGCAATGGCGACAAGGCCGGAGCCGGAGGCGAAGTCCAGCACGCGCTTGCCGCGCACCGCCGCCGGATTGTCGAGGATGTAGCGGGCAAGGCCTTGGCCGCCGGCCCAGGCAAAAGCCCAGAAGGGCGGCGGCAGGCCGATTTCGGTCAGCTCGTCCTCGGTCCGCTGCCATAGTTCATGTGCCTCGTCGGCCAGGTGCAGGCGGATCTCCGGCACATGCGGCGGCGCCATCAGCGCCGTGTTGTCGAGGATGAATTTCCTGGCGCTGTCCGGCGTCAGCGCCGTCATGGCGCCGGCGTCAGGCCGCCCATGCGGCAAACCTCTTGCCATTCGGCCGGCGTCACCGGCTGCACAGACAGCCGCCCGAGCCGCACCAGCGCCATGTCGGCCAGCTTTGGATTGGCCTTGGCTTGCTCCAGCGTCACCGGCTTCGGCATGGCCTTGAAGGCGCGGATGTCGACGCACTCCCAGCGGGGATCGTCGGTGGTGCTGTCCTGATGGGCCAGAGCGCAGACTTCGGCGATGCCGACGATGTCCAGCCCGTCATTGGAATGGTAGAAGAAGCCGAGATCGCCGATCTGCATCGCCTTCATGTTGTTGCGCGCCGCATAATTGCGCACGCCGTCCCATTGCGTGCCGGCCTTGCCCTTGGCCTTGAGGTCCTCGAAGGAGAAGACCGAAGGTTCGGATTTGAACAGCCAGTAGTTCATTGTGTTGCTCCTCCTCAGGGTGCCGCCGCGACTAAAAGCGCGTCGCGTTCGACCGGCCTCATGCGACGCGCTTTAGGTTCTTGTTGTATGCATGTCGTTATCACAAAACCGCTGCACACTTTTGCGCGACATGCATCAGATATCCGCCGGCTTGTTGAAGCTCCAGTTCCACTGCCGGATTTCGACGCTTTCGAACAGCCCTGCCTTGGTATAGGGATCGGACGCCGACAGGGCTCTTGCCGCAGCCAGATCGGGCGCCTCGACAACGGCGAGAGTGCCGTTCGGCTTGCCGTCGGCGTCGAGGAACGGGCCGGCGAAGGCCAATTTCTTGTCGCCGTTCAGCCCTTCCAGGAAGGCAAGGTGCTTGGGCCGCGTATCGAGCCGCACCTGCAGCCTTCCTGGCTTGTCCTTGCAAATCAACGCAAACAGCATCTTTCCATCTCCGCAATCGTTCGCGATTACATGTCGGTTTCGGTCTTGAGTGGCCTTGTCATCAACGCCGACACAGCCTGGTCTATGGTTATGGTGCCGTCCAGTATGGCGGCGACGGCGGCGATGATCGGCGCGTCGATCCGGCGCTCGCCGGCGATGCGGGCGGCGATTGCCGCCGTCGGCACGCCTTCGGCCAAAGGCAGGCCGGCAAGCGGCTTGCCTTGCCCCAGCGCCAGCCCATAGGCGAAATTGCGCGACTGCGCGGACGAGCAGGTGAGCAGCAGGTCGCCGAGGCCGGAAAGCCCCATCAGCGTCTCCGGCTTGGCGCCAAAGGCGGCGCCGATGCGGCGCAATTCGACGAAGCCGCGCGTCACCATCGCCGCCTGGGCGCTGGCACCGAGCCCGGCGCCGGTGACGGCACCCGCGGCAATGGCAAAGACGTTCTTCAGCGCGCCGCCGATCTCGACGCCGATTAGATCGTCGCTCGAATAACAGCGCAGATTTTCCGCCGAAAAGCGGGCGGCAAGGTCGGTGGCCAGAGCCTCGTCGCGGGCGGCGACCACGACGGCCGTCGGCAGGCCCCTGGCGACGTCGGTGGCAAAGCTTGGGCCGGACAAAGCGGCGACCGGATTTGCCGGCAGTATTTCCTCGGTGATGGACGATAGCAGCGCGCCGGTGTCGCGCTCGATGCCCTTGGCGCAGAGGACCAGCGGGATGCCTTTCGGCATATGGCTGGACGCGGCCGTCAGCATAATCCGCAACGATTGCGCCGGCGCTACCGCCAGAACGCAGTCGGCACCGTCGAGCGCCGCCTCGATGTCGCTCGTCGCCACGATGCCGGGATCGAGCGCGATGCCCGGCAGATAGCGCGGATTTTCGCCACGGTCGACCGCCGCGACGGTCTCCGGGTCGCGCGCGTAGAGGCGGACGAAATGACCGGCGCGCAGCGTGGCCAGCGCCAGCGCCGTGCCCCAGGCGCCGCCGCCGAGCACGGCGACGCGCCAGCCGCTTGGCGCCTTGTGCCCGCTGCCGGTCATGCCTTGGCCCCACGCCGGCCCGAGCCGACCATCGGGGCCGAGACGCTGTCCAGCGGCCAGCGCGAGCGCGGCACGAAATCGGCGGCGTTTTCACCTGATATGCCGGCGCGCAAGCGCTCGATGCCGGCCCAGGCGATCATCGCCGCATTGTCGGTGCAGAGGTTGAGCGGCGGCGCGACGAAGCTGAACCCGGCCTGCTCGCACAGGCCCTGCAATGTCGCCTTGATGGTCCGATTGGCGGCCACGCCGCCGGCGACAACCAATGCAGGCTCGGCCTTGTCCGGGAATTGCTGACGGAACCGGGTCAGCGCCCGCGCAACACGGTCGCCCAGCGCATCCGCCACCGCCGCCTGGAACGAGGCGCAGATATCGGCAACATCCTGGTCGCTCAGCGGGGCGATCGCGGTGGCTGCCTGGCGGACCGCGGTCTTGAGGCCGGAGAAGGAAAAATCGGGCTGCACCGAGCCCTTCATCGGGCGCGGAAAGGCAAAACGGGCCGCATCGCCATTTGCCGCCGCCTTCTCGACATTCGGTCCGCCCGGATAGGGCAGGCCGAGCATCTTGGCCGTCTTGTCGAAGGCCTCGCCAAGCGCGTCATCGATCGTCGTCGCCCAGCGCTGGTAGTCGCCGACGCCGCGTACGGCGACGATCTGGGTATGGCCGCCGGAGACCAGCAGCAAGAGGTAGGGAAAGTCGAGCCCATCGGTCAATCTGGCCGTCAGCGCGTGGCCTTCGAGATGGTTGATGGCGATCAGCGGTTTTTTGGCTGCCGCGGCGATTGCTTTTGCCGTCATCAGGCCGACGATCAGCCCGCCGACAAGACCGGGACCGGCGGTGGCGGCAATCGCATCGATGTCGGCGAGGTCGACGCCGGAATCGGCGAGCGCTGCCTCGATGATGCCGTCGAGCGCCTCGACATGGGCGCGCGCGGCGATCTCCGGCACGACGCCGCCGAAAGCAGCATGCTCCTCGATCTGGCTGAGCACGATGTTCGACAGGATTTGCGGCGTGCTGCGACCGTCCAGCGTCACCACGCTGGCGGCGGTCTCGTCGCAACTCGTCTCGATGCCCAGAACGCGGATCAATTCGTCGCTGTCCAAAAATCGTACAGATTGTACTGTCGGCCTTTCCCCGATAGGAGAAAACCCGAAAACCTGCCGGGGGTTATCACGGACGGCGCGTCATGCAAACAACCTTGAAAATCGGAACACGCGGCAGCCCGCTGGCGCTGGCGCAGGCGCATGAAACGCAGGCGCGACTGATGGCGGCGCATGGCATGCCGGCGGAAGCTTTCGAGGTGGTCGTCATCTCGACCAGCGGCGACCGCATCCAGGACCGACCGCTGTCGGAAGCCGGCGGCAAGGGCCTGTTCACCAAGGAGATCGAGGAGGCGCTGCTGGCGCGCCGCATCGACATCGCCGTGCATTCGTCGAAGGACATGCCGACGCTGTTGCCCGAGGGGCTGGAACTGTCCGCGTTCCTGCCGCGCGAGGACGCGCGCGATGCCTTCATCGGCAAGGCGGCGCGAACGATTGCCGGCCTGCCGCAAGGCGCCAGGATCGGTTCGTCGTCGCTGCGGCGCCAGGCGCTGATCCGGCGGATGCGGCCGGACGTCGAAGTGGTGATGTTTCGCGGCAATGTGCAGACGCGGCTGCGCAAGCTCGACGACGGCATCGCCGACGGCACCATCCTCGCCTATGCCGGGCTGAAGCGGCTCGGGCTCGAAGACGTCGTCACCGACCTGATGCCGCTCGAGGTCTTTCCGCCGGCGCCGGGGCAAGGCGCGATCTGCATCGAAAGCCGCATCGGAGACCGCGACGTGGAACAGATGCTGGCAGCGATCCACGACGGGCCGACCGGCGAGGCGCTGGCCTGCGAGCGCGCCTTCCTGGCGGCGCTCGACGGGTCCTGCCGCACGCCGATCGCCGGACATGCGACGATATCGGGCGGAACGGTTTCCTTTGCCGGGCTGATCATCTCGCCCGATGGCACGCAGTCGCATGAAGTCAGGCTGCAAGGGCCGGCGCAGGAGGCGGCGCGCATTGGCGCGGAAGCCGCGGCGACCGTTCGGGCCAAGGCCGGCGAAACATTCTTCGATGGCTGGACCTGACATGCTCCGCGTCCTTGTGACGAGGCCCGAACCAGGCGCGTCGCGCACGGGGCGCCGGCTTGCGGATGCCGGCTTTCAGCCGATCCTGCTGCCATTGACCGGAACCGTGGCGCTGCCGGTCGATGCCGGCGCGCTCGCTGACGCCGCGGCGGTCGCGGTCACCAGCGCCAATGCCGTTCGCCATGCGCCGAAAGAGGTCATCGCGGCGTTCGCCGGCTTGCCGTGCCACGCCGTCGGCAGGATGACGGCGGAAGCCGCCCGCGCTGCCGGGTTTCTGTCGGTCAGCGAAGGCCCGGGCAATGCCGAGGCGCTGGCCGATGCGCTTGCTGGCGGTTACGCGGGGCAGACGATCGTCTATCTCTGCGGGCGGGTGCGATTTCCCGGCTTCGAGGAAGGGCTGTTGGCGTCGGGCGTTCAGGTCCGCGCCGTCGAGACCTACGACACCGTTGTCCTGGATTACTCCGATGAGGCCGTTCTTGCGCGCCTGTCCGCCCGGCCGGTCGAGGCGGTGCTGCTCTATTCGGCCAAGGCGGCCACCGCTATGCAGGCCCTGGCTAGCCGGCCGGTGCTGCGCGGTGTTTTTGAAAAAACGCGCTTTTTCGGATTATCGGGGCGCATCGCCGCGGCCTTGGGCGATGTCGCCGAGATCCGGATTGCGCCTGAGCCCAGCGAGGACGCGCTGCTGGGACTTTTGCAGGCGTCGCGCTGACCGGCATCCGCCGCTGCTCTGTGCCAGCTTGTTCCAAAGGTTGGCGCCGCCCCTCACCTGCCTGCCGGCATCGTCTCCCCGTATAGTGACGGGGAGAGGGTGCCTTCGCCGAGGATTTCGCCAACCTCCAGCGTTGCAGAAGAAGCGTCTGGACTCGTGAGAGCCCTTCTCCCCGTCACTATACGGGGAGAAGTGCCCGGCAGGGTGATGAGGGGCAGTGCCAACGTGGATGACTGCGCTCGGGCACATTTTGTTCTTGCTTTGTGCCGGCAGCTATGCTACTAATCTAGTTATGGTGCTAATTGGCTCCAACGACCCGCCCGCCGAGGCGGGTTTTTTGTGTGCCGAGCATGGGCCTTGGCTTGAAACGTGGATTCGGCCCTGCGGCGTTTTGCCAAAACTGAACTCCAGGCCGTGGCGTCATCACGCCGCCCCTTTTCACCGCTTGGTGATGTGCTAGACCCTTCAAACCATCCCGAAGCGAATTTTGCGGAGCCCGAGCATGGTCAAGACGCCGAAGATGCGGCATTCCAAGAGCCGCCGTGAGCCGGTGACCATCGAGCTTGAGCCTGGCGCCGTCTCGCGAGTCGCCGACGAACAGGATGCCGTGACCTCGCAGACCGACGAGGCGCGGGCCGAGGAAGCGGCGAACGCCTCGCAGCCGGAGCCACCTGAAGAGCCGGTGCATGCGGACCAGACCGATCTCGAGCCATGGGAACATGCCGACGCAGCCGCGCCGGCCGGCACGCAAGAGCCGGCGGATGCCGGCGTCGATTCTGCCAGGGAAGCGGAAACCCCTTATCCCGCCGGTTCGGATGCGCCGGCCGGGCGCTCCACGGTTTCCGACTACAGTTTCGAAGATGCATCCAGCGGAACCGGGGCCAACGAACCGGGGATCCCAGGTTCCGGCGAGAAGACAGCTGAGACGAGGGACGACCATATGGCAGCGCAGCCGAAGCGAAGCGGCATCAACGGCATCGCCGCCGGTATTATCGGCGGCGTCATCGCCCTCGCCGCGGCCGGCGGGCTGCAATTTGCCGGCCTGCTCGGTGCGCCGGGGTCGGGCGGCGTGTCGCTCGACGCGGTCAATGGTGAGATCGTTTCGCTGAAACGCGAGGTCGCGGACCTCAGACAGGCCGGCGCCAACAATGACGCATCGGCCAAGGTGGACGGGCTGTCGTCGGCGCTGGATCAGGTAAGGGCGGACGTTGCGACGTTGAAGTCGGCCGTCGAGCAAGGCGGTGCCGGCGGCAATGCCGGCCTGGCAGCACTTGGCGACAAGGTAAGGCAGATCGAGACGGCGGTTGCGGCCCTCGGCAAGGCCGGCGGTACGGCGCCGGTCGATCTCGGCCCGCTCAACGAAAGGCTGGCCGCGCTCGATGCGCTGGTGAAATCGGCCGGCGAGACGACAAAGGCGCAGGACAGCCGGCTTGCGGCCCTGGAACAGTCGGTTTCACAGATCTCGGGCAAGGTCGATGCACAGGCTTCGCAGCCGAAGATCGCACTGGCCATTGCCGCTTCGGCGCTCAAGGCAGCGCTCGACCGTGGTGCACCGTTCGGCGCCGAGCTCGAAACCTTTGCCGCGATCTCACCCGATGCGCCCGAGATCGCGACGTTGCGCACCTATGCCGAAAAGGGCGTCCCGATGCGCTCCGAGATCGCCGCCGAAGCGGACGGCGCCGCCAACGCGATGGTCGCTGCCGCGACGCCCATCGACCAGAATGCCGGCATCCTGCAGAAGCTGCTGTCCAGCGCCGAATCGCTGGTCAAGGTCAGGCCGATCGGCGCCGTCGAAGGCACCGGCGTTCCGGAAACCGTCGCGCGCATGGAGGTCGCGGTCAACCAGGGCGACTACGCCAAGGCGCTCAGCGAATACGAAACCCTGCCTGAGGCGGCCAAGGCCGCCGGCGCCGACTTTGCCGGCAAGCTGAAAGCGCGGATGGAGGTCGAGACGCAGATCGATTCGCTCATCGCCGGCGCGATGAAGGCGTGAGGAACCCAATGATCCGCATCCTCGCCTTCCTTGCCGTCGTCTTTGCGCTCGGGCTCGGCTTCGCCTGGCTGGCCGACCGGCCGGGCGAAATGCTCGTCACCTTCAACGGCTATCAATACCAGGTCAGCCTGATGGTCGCGGCGGTGGCGGTCGTTGCCGTGGTTGCCGCGGTGATGATCGTCTGGTGGCTGGTCAAGGCGCTGTGGAACAGCCCCTATACGATCTCGCGCTATTTCCGCGTGCGTCGCCGCGACCGCGGCTACCAGGCGCTGTCGACCGGGATGATCGCCGCCGGCGCCGGTGACGGCGCGCTCGCCCGCAAGAAGACCAAGGAAGCGGCAAAGCTGATCCGCTCCGATCAGGAGCCACTGATCCAGCTGCTCGACGCGCAGGCCTCGCTGCTCGAAGGCGACCATGAAGGCGCCCGCGAAAAGTTCGAGACCATGCTCGATGATCCCGAAATGCGGCTGCTCGGCCTGCGCGGACTTTATCTCGAGGCCGAGCGGCTCGGCGACCGCAACGCAGCCCGCCACTATGCCGGCCGTGCCGCGGCGGTGGCGCCGCAACTGGCCTGGGCGGCCGAATCGACGCTGGAAGACCTGACCGGACGCGGCGACTGGGATGGCGCGCTGAAACTGGTCGACGCCCAGAAGTCGACCCGGCAGATCGAGCGTGACGCCGCCAACCGGCGCCGCGCCGTGCTGCTGACCGCCAAGGCGCAGGCGCTGATCGACAGCGATGCCAATGCCGCAAGGGCGGCGGCGCTCGAAGCCAACCGGCTGCGGCCGGATTTTGCACCGGCGGCGGTCGTCGCGGCGAAATTGCTGTTTAGGCAGAACGACGTGCGCAAAGGCTCGAAAATCCTCGAGGCGGCGTGGAAGGCCGAGCCCCATCCGGAGATCGCCGAGCTCTACAGCCATGCCAGGCCGGGCGATGCCGTGCTCGACCGGCTGAACCGGGCAAAGAAGCTGCAGGAGCTGAAGAAGAACCATGCCGAGTCCTCGCTTGCCGTGGCGCGCGCCGCGCTAGATGCGCAGGAGTTTTCAACCGCCCGCCGGGAGGCTGAAGCCGCCATCCGCATCGATCGCCGCGAAGGCGCTTATCTGCTGCTGGCCGATATCGAGGAGGCCGAAACCGCCGACCAGGGCAAGGTGCGGCAGTTGCTGTCGAAAGCGGTGAGAGCGCCGCGCGACCCGGCTTGGGTCGCCGACGGCGTCGTCTCCGAGCGCTGGGCTCCGATATCGCCGATCACCGGCAGGCTCGACGCATTCGAATGGCGGGCGCCGATGGAGCGGCTCGGACAGTTGATCGACGGTCATGAGGATACGCCGGAGGCGCCGGTGCCGGCCATCGCGGCTCCAGCCAGGCCGGTACAGGAAAGAGCCGGGACGATCGAGCACACGGCGGAGACACCGGGCACAGCGACCGAGGAGAAGACGGACGACCGTGCCGGCGAGGATCATGTGACACCAATCACCGCGGCGGCGTTTGCCCAAGTGCCGGAAGATGCCGAGGCCGTCGAGCCGGCGCAGGAGCTGACGCGGCTGCCCGACGACCCCGGCGTCGATCCAGACGACGCGGCGGATAAATCGACGCGCCGGTTTCGTTTGTTCTGATCAGGGTCAAGTGGACCCGGGCTTATTGGGAATGATTTGATGTTCGAACGCGTTTTGTCGTTTCTAAGGGATCTGCCGTCCGGTGGTGGCGCCAGCCCCAGCGCCGACGATCCGCGCATTGCCGCGTCCGCCCTGCTTTTCCACGTGATGAACGCCGACGGGGTGCGACAGGATACCGAATGGGAACGGTTCAAGAAGGTGCTGGCTGAAAGCTACTCGATCAGCGGCGACGAACTCGACGCATTGGCGGCTGCCGGCGAGCGGGCCGACAATGAGGCGATCGACCTCTACGCTTTCACCAGCGTGCTCAAGCGCCATCTCGACGCCGAGGCGCGAAAGGCCTTCATCGGCCTGATGTGGGAGATCGTCTATGCCGATGGCGAGCTGCACGAGCTCGAGGACAATACCGTGTGGCGGGTCGCCGAGCTGATCGGCGTCGAACGTCGCGACCGTGTCGAGGCGCGCCTCAAGGCGGCCGCCGCGGCTCCTGGTGCCGCCGGAACCTCAAGCGACGAATAGACAGGATCCCGCCTTCCAATGCCGCCCAAGCCAAGTCCGAGACCAAAGATCCTGATCGTGCTGCATCAGGAGCATTCGAGCCCCGGACGGGTCGGCCATATGCTTATCGAGGAAGGCTTCGACCTCGACATCCGCCGACCGCCGCTCGGCGAGGCCTTGCCGCAGACGCTGGATGGCCATGCCGGCGCCGTGGTGTTCGGCGGGCCGATGAGCGCCAATGACGGCGACGAGTTCGTCCGCCGCGAGACCGACTGGCTCAAAATTCCGCTCAACGAGAACCGGCCGCTGCTTGGCATCTGCCTCGGCGCGCAAATGCTGGTCAAGCATCTTGGCGGCAGGGTCGAGGGCCATGGCGAGGGCCTCGTCGAAATCGGCTGGTATCCGCTGAAGGCGACCGAAGCGGGCAGCAGGCTGATGCATTGGCCGGAGATGGTCTATCAGTTCCATCGCGAAGGGTTTTCGCTGCCGAAGGACGCGACGCTTTTGGCGACGGCCGAAACCTATCCCAACCAGGCCTTCCGCTATGGCGACAATGCCTGGGGCATTCAGTTCCATGGCGAATTGACCCGGGCGATGATGCAGCGCTGGGTGGCGCGCGGCGCGCACCGCTTCGAACTGCCCGGCGCGCAGCCCGGCCGCGACCATCTCGGCGGCCGGCTGATCTGGGACATCCACCTCAAGCGCTGGCTCGGCGAGTTCCTGCCGATGATTTTCGGCAAGCCGGCGCTGCGGTAATCAGTTTCGCCCCCTGAGATGACGCACCTTGCGCAGCTGCGGGAACAGCACCGCCCATAGGCCGGCAACAGCGATCGCCCCGACACCCCCGACCACCACGGCCGGAACCGTGCCGATCAACGCCGCCATGGTACCGGCGCGGAATTCGCCGAGCTCATTGGAAGCGCCGACAAACACCTGGTTGACAGCGTTGACGCGGCCGCGAACGTCGTCCGGCGTCCACAGCTGGATCAGCGTCTCGCGGATATAGACGCTGAACATGTCGGTGGCGCCGAGCAGCGCAAGGGCCGCAATCGACAGCCAGGTGATGGTCGAGAGGCCGAACAGAACCGTGAACGCGCCGAACAGCGCGACGAAGCCGAGCATGACAAGGCCGGCATGGTTGCGGATCGGGTGTCCGGCCAGCCAGATGGCGACGCAGATGGCGCCGACGCCGGGCGCCGAGCGCAACAGGCCGAGCCCCCATGGGCCGAGTTCGAGGATATCGCGCGCGTAGACCGGCAGCAGCGCCGAGGCGCCGGACAGGAGCACCGCAAACAGATCGAGCGAAATCGCGCCGAGCACGATCTTTTCGCTCCAGATATAGCCGAAGCCGGCGAACAGGGTCTGTACCGTCGGCCTGTCGGTCCGGCTGCGCTGGGCAGGCTTAGGGATGGTGAAGATCAGCACGGCGGCAACCAGCATCAGCACGGCGGCGGTGGTGTACGCGGCTTCGGCTGAAAGCCCGTAGAGCAGGCCGCCGGCGACCGGCCCGACGATGGTTGCCGTCTGCCAGGCGGACGAGTTCCAGGCGATGGCGTTGGCGAAATCCTCGGGCGGCACCAGATTGGCGAACAGCGATGAGGAGGCCGGCCCGAAGAAGGCGCGCGCGATGCCGAACATGGCGAGCACGATGAAGACCGGCATCGGCCCGGAGAGGCCGCGTAGCGTCAGCAGCAGCAGGGCCAAGGCGCAGCCCGCCTCGACCAGCACCGCCAGCGCCATGATCAGCCGGCGCCCGAAACGATCGGCAACGTCGCCGGTGACCAGCACCAGCAGCAGCGAAGGCAGGAACTGAACGATGCCGACAAGGCCGAGGTCGAACGGGTCGCGGGTGAGATCGTAGATCTGCCAGCCGACGGCGACCGACACGATCTGGGTGGAGAATGTCGAGAGGAAGCGCGCCGCCCAGTAGCTCAGGAACGGCCGGTGGCGAAAGGCGGCATAGCGCTGGTCGGATGGTACTTGGGATTCTGTGGTCATGGAATAAGGCCCCGTGGCGGCGATGTCGGCCGGCGGGGCACTTCCACGATGGGCGCTGGTCCGGCCAAAAGAGCCTTTAGCGCAGTTCGGCCGGAGGCGCGCGCAAAAATCCGGCCTGGCTCCAGCTTTTTTCAGGCTGCCATACCAATTGCAGGCGGCAACCACGCTCGGCGGAGATGGAGAGGGTTATTTGGCGCGCAGGTCGAGTTCCTTCGCGCCCCCCTCTGTCCTGCCGGACATCTCCCCCTCAAAGGGGGAGATCGGACGTCGCGACGTCCTTCGCCAGTCTCCGGCTTCGAAGGCAATTTGTACGTTCAAAGATTTGTACGTTTAAAGAGTAGCGCCATCGGCGAGGCAGCTGATCTCCCCCCTTGAGGGGGAGATGTCCGGCAGGACAGAGGGGGGCGCTGTCCCGCCAATCTTCGAGGCTTGCGTTTGCAGGGCTTCGAACGATGCTTTAGGCCGTCGCCTTAGCCTTCCTGCCCCGGCCCTTGACGGGCGTGGGCGGGGGGGCTTTGCGGCCGAGGCCGATCGCCTTGGCCAGCTGCGAACGCGAGGCTGCGTAGTTGGGGGCGACCATCGGGTAGTCCGACGGCAGGCCCCATTTGGCGCGATAGGCGTCGGGCGTCAGCCCGAAATGAACGCCGATATGGCGCTTCAAGGATTTGAACTTCTTGCCGTCCTCGAGACAGATGATGTAGTCCGGCGTCACCGATTTCTTGGGATTGACGGCAGGCGTCAGCGGCGCGGCGACCGGCACAGCCGGTTGCCCGAGGCCGCCTATGGAAGCGCTGACGCTGGCGATGAGATCGCCGAGGCCGGAAGCCGGCAAGCGGTTCTTCTCGACGTATGCGGAGACGATATGGGCGGTCAGCTCGAGCAGGTCGATGTGTTTGCGAGCGTTGTTGTTGTCGTCGGTCAATCTATCTCTCCGTCCATGGGGGTCGCAGAAATTCCTAGTCGGCAAATCTGCGCAATGCAATGACGCCGCACCACGTCACACATTATTTTGAATAATAATACTAACGGCAGCGCGGGATTAACAACCCTGAGCCGGTGCTCGATAATATCAGACAATCAGCAATATCAAATAATCAGGGATTTGTCGCGCCATAGTCGAAATCCGCCCTCGAAGGCGCGTGTGTTGTCGCCGCGTCTGCAATCGGCGGGCAAGTCGGTGAGTTCGTCGACATTGCCGCCGCCGATGACCACGTAATCCGGCTGCATGGCGGCGCGAAGCCGGTCGACCACGTCGAAGACGTGTTTGCGCCATTTCTTCTTGCCGCGCTTTTGCAGGCCGCGTTCGCCGACATAGTCTTCGAAACTGCCGCGCTTCTTGTAGGGAAGATGGGCAAGCTCCATCGGCTGGGCAACGTTATCAACGATCATCGCGGCCCCCAGGCCGGTGCCGAGGCCAAGGAACAGCATGCGGCCGCCCTCATAACTGCCGATGGCCTGCATGAGCGCATCGTTAACGACCTTGACCGGTTTGCCGAACTCGGCGGCGAAATCGCAGCCGACCCAGCCCTTGCCGAGATTGGCGGGTTCGGTCAGCGGCCGGTTGTGGTGCACCGGGCCCGGATAGCCCATCGAGACGACATCGTAGTGCAGCCCTTCGGCGAGCGTCTTCACCGCCGCGACCATCTGCTGCGGCGTAAGCTCCGGTCCGGAAGCGGTCTTGCGCTCGTCGCCGCCGGCGCTGGTGCGGATCTTGACGTGCGAGCCGCCGATATCGATCGCAAGCACGATCTTTTCTTCCTCCGATGCCGGTTGCTTCACCGCCTTGGCCATCGCTTTCGCCTCCCAGAAATCATTTCGCTGGATTGATCCAGCCGTTCGGCGGCCCGAATCCAGCCATGGCTTCGGCCGGCCCCCACGTCTTTGGCGCGTAGACAGGGGGCGGCGTGGTGTCGCCGAGCACCGGGCCGACGATGCGCCAGGCGAGCTCGCTGGCGTCCTGGCGGGTGAACAGCTGGCCGTTGCCGTTCATGGCGTCGCCGATCAACCGCTCGTAAGGCGGCATGTCGCCCTTCGAATCGTCGAGCGCGGTGAGCTCGACCTGCTCACCGACCATGTCATCGCCGGGTGCCTTGCGCCGGGCGCCGATCGAGATCGCCACCTGCGGATCGATGCGGAAGCGCACGTGATTGCAGTCGCCGGGCTTGATCGGATCGAAGACGTCGAGCGGCGGCCGCTTCAGCCGCACGATGACCTCGGTGGCGTGCACCGGCAGGGATTTGCCGGCGCGAATGAAGAACGGCACATCCTGCCAGCGCCAGGTATCGACGAAAAAGCGCACCGCCGCGAAGGTCTCGACCGGCGAGTTCGGCGCCACGCCCGGCTCGTTGAGATAGCCGTCGAACTGGCCGCGCACCACATCGTCCCTGGTCAGCGTCCGGATCGCCCGCAGGACCTGCACCTTCTCGTCGATGAGATCGTCGGCCGAGCGGCCGACCGGCGGTTCCATGGCGAGCAGCAAGAGGATGTTGAGCAGATGGTTTTCGATGACGTCGCGAATGCAGCCGACCTCGTCATAGAAGCGGCCGCGGCCCTCGACGCCGAAATCCTCGGCCATGGTGATCTGCACGCTCTCGACGTAATTGCGGTTCCAGATCGGCTCGAGGAAGGAATTGGCGAAGCGGAAATAGAGCAGGTTCTGGATCGCCTCCTTGCCGAGATAATGGTCGATGCGGAAGATCGACTTCTCGTCGAAGACCAGATGCAGCACCCGGTTCAGCCAGCGCGCCGATTGCAGATCGTGGCCAAACGGCTTTTCCACCATCAGGCGCGCGCCCTGGGCGGCGCCCGACTGCTCCAGCCCCTGGACGACCACCTCGAACATCGCCGGCGGCACCGCCAGATAGTGCAGCGGCCGCTCAGCGCTGCCGAGCGCGGTCTTCAGCTTCTCGAAGGTCGCAGGCGCCCGATAGTCGCCGCTGACATAGCGCAGCAGCGATGCAAGCCTGGCAAAGATCTTGTCGTCGATGCTGCCCAAGGCGTTGACGATGCCGTCGCGGGCGCGCGCCTGCAGCTTGGCGAGGTCCCAGGGGTCGAAGGCGACGCCGATCACCGGCTCGTTCAGCGTTCCCTTGGCCACCATGGCGTAAAGGGCGGGGAAGATCTTCTTGTGGGCGAGATCGCCGGTGGCGCCGAAAAGCACCAGCGTGTCCGATCGTTCCTGGCTCATGGGCGTGCCTCCCTGTCGCCCGTCACGAGCCGGCCTTGGGCTTTTCGACATGGCCGCCAAAGGCATAGCGCATGGCGGACAGAAGCTTGTCGGCGAATTCGGATTCGCCTTGCGAGGAGAACCTGTCGAACAGCGCCGAGGACAGCACCGGCGCCGGCACGCCGGTGTCGATCGCCGCCTTCAGCGTCCAGCGGCCTTCGCCGGAATCCGAGACCCGCCCGCCGAACTGCGTCAGCGACGAATCGGCCTTCAATACGCCGGCCGTCAGGTCGAGCAGCCACGAGCCGATGACGCTGCCGTGCCGCCAGACCTCGGCCACTTCAGCGATGTCGATGTCGAACTGGTAATATTGCGGGTTTTCCAGCGGGCTGGTTTCGGCATCGGCGGTGCGCTGCCGTTTGCCGGCATTCGCCGACTTCAGGATGTTCATGCCTTCGGCATAGGCGGCCATAACGCCATATTCGATACCGTTATGGACCATCTTGACGAAATGGCCGGCGCCGCTTGGTCCGCAGTGGAGATAGCCGAAGGGAGCGGTTCCGGCATCCTTGGCAGGGGCGGGCGAAGCGGCGTCGGCGCCCGGCGCCAGCGTTGCGAAGACCGGATCGAGATGCTGGACCGCGCTGTCGGGGCCGCCGATCATCAGGCAGTAGCCGCGCTCGAGGCCCCAGACGCCGCCGCTGGTGCCGACATCGACATAGCTCAAGCCTTTCAAGGCGAGGCGCGCGGCGTGGTCGACGGCCTCGTGATAATAGGAATTGCCGCCGTCGATGATGATGTCGCCCGGCTCCATCAGGGCAGCCACCTGGTCGACGATCTTGCCGGTGATCGCCGCCGGCAGCATCAGCCAGGCGCTGCGCGGCTTCGCCAGCTTGCCGACGAACTCCTCCATCGAGGCGGCTCCGACCGCGCCGGCGCTCACAAGCGCGGCGACGCTCGCCGAGTTGATGTCGTAGACGACGCATTCGTGGCCATCGCGCAGCAGGCGCCGAACCATGTTGGCGCCCATCCGGCCCAGTCCCATCATTCCTATCTGCATGGTCTCGTCCTGCCTTACTTGAGGGATCGATGATCTAGTGGCGCTGTGATTGAAGCATGATCTTTTCCGAAAACCGGTCTCCACTTTGCGGGATCATGCTCTATCCGGTATCGCCGATGCCGACAGAAAAGTCAGCATTCTCCCAATGGCCGCTATCGGGCCAGAAGAAAGTGAAGACAATGCTATTGCCCGGGCTATTGCCCGGAGCAATCTCGGCAACCTGCAATTCCGCAAGATGGATGCCGAAAGCATTCGCGGTGGTCTCGGTGTCATGGACGGTTGCCCAATTGTCGCTGCTCCAATGAACCACCGCCCGGGCCAGAAGTTCGATGCGCAGCGCCTTGCCTGGCGGGATGGTACGGATCTTGTGGTTGAAGCGCCATGCCCTGAAGCGCGACACCGTCCTGCCCTCGATATAGCGCTTGACGCCTTGCGGCGGCATGTCGAACACCGTGCCGTCGCGCAGCGACCGCAGCAACTTGATGTGCTCGGAATGCGCCCAGACCAGCGGCTTGGCGCTGCCGGAGGGCCCGCCATGCCGCAATTCGCGCTCCGGCATGTCGGGACCGTCCCAGACCTGCTCCGGTAGCAGGCCGCCCGATCCGGCAGAGTTCTCGAACGTCCTGAGCAGGCTTGCCGCACTATCCCTGCGGCCTGCCGCCAGCTCGTAATGAGCGCGCTCGCCGACCAGCAGCGGCCAGGGCCGGCCCCGGCCGGTTCCATCGAAGGGCGCGCCGTCGGCATGCTCGCCATAGCCATCGCCATTGTAGCGGTACCAGAGCGGGCCCTGCGGCAGTTCGCAGCGCAATTGCGCGTCGATGACCTTGACCGTGTCGAGGATGCGCGGATCGTCGGCTGCCCGCAAGCCGAAGCGGACCAGCGCCAGCGCATCGGGGCTGACGATCGCCTTGGCCGGCCGGTCCGTATCCGCCGGCGGGCGGTTCTTGATCGGGACGTAGCCGTCTTTCGGCGATGCCGCGCCGGCTTTGTCGGGCGGCGCAATGCGGACATAGTGGCCCTCGACGCCGGCTTCATCGCCTGAGGAGCTACCGGCGACGTAGGTCCAGCGTTCGATCTGATCGTTCCAGACATCGGCGGTTTCGCGCAGATAGTTTGCCGGCTCTGTTTTGCCGGCGGCATCGAAGATGTCCGCAGCCGCTAGCAATGCGGCGATCTCGACGGCAAGCGTGAACGGGCTGTAGCCGGCGTCTTCCTCCCAGCGGTCCTCGCCGGTGACCGGACCGTTGCGCACGACATAGGCGGCAGCGCGCTCGATCATCGGCATGAAGGAGGAGAGTGCGGCAGGCGGCAAATGGCCGGCGCGGCGCAGTGCGTCGGCAAGCAGCAGCGGGAAGGCGCATTCGTCCATCTGGATGCCCGGCCAATAGGCCGATCCGTCGAGCCAGGCGTTCTGCGGCCAACGGCCGTCCGGCTCCTGGATCGCGCGCAGATAGCCAAGGATGCGCAAGGCTTCCGCCGGGTCGCCGGCGGCGAGGAAGCCGCCGGCGGTTTCGACCAGATCGCGCGGCCAGACCAGGTGATAGCCGCCGAGGTCGTCGTCGCCCTTGTTGAAGCCCCACGGGATCGACAGGCTGGCGACGGCTGCTCCGGCAGACGACCGATGTGTCGCCAGCACCGCCGTGCTGAGGCGGTAGGGATTGAGGCCGGACGCCGCGTGCCGGTCCAGCGGCAGCAGGCCGGCCTGCCATTTGCGCCATTTTTCGATGTAGGATCTGGCCGCGGGCTCAAAACCTTGCCTCAGGCTGGCGAAAGCAGTTTCCGCCGCCTGTTGCGGCGTCGCGCCGAAGCCCAGTGCCAGCAATATTTTTGGGTTCGCAGCCGAAAAGGCGATCTCGCCGGTCAGCGCGACATTGCCGTCCTCGGCCCTGCGGCAGGCCGGATCGAGCCGGCCGCCTTGACGAAGCTGCTGCCAGCCGTCGGAGACGCCGACATAGCCGGCCGAGCACACCTTCCACGGCAGCGACGAGGCGAGCGCCAGGCAGGTGCCGCGTCCCGATGCAAACAGGACAGGCTGTCCTTCATGGTCGTCGATCCAGGCGGTGTTGCCCATGCCGGCGTTGACGAGGTGCGGTGCCAGCAGCGCGTAGACGCGGTAGTCGGCGGCCGCGCCTTTGAGCGGCGTGAACATAATCTCCTGCAGCAAGACGGGACGTTCCGGATCCGTCAGGATGCGCTTTTCGATCCTGTAGGTTCCATCGCTTGCGGTGTTGACCAGCCGGTAGGCAGGCACCCCGTCCGCCAGGGGTTCGATACTGTGTTCGGCGTCGCGTTTTTCTTCCGAGAAATAGCCGTCGGGTCCGGTGACGATCAGCCCCAGATCGCGGGTGCAGGCGCTGTCGAGGCGCGGGTAGTAGATCTCGTTGAGGATACCGTGGCTGATGGTGAACCAGATCGGGCAGGCCGGCGAGAGCGCGGTGCCGACGCCGCTCTTGGCGCTCGAGGTCCAGCGCGCCGGAATGCCGGGTGCACCCGGAGCAAGGTTCGTCGCCATTCAATCGGTCTCCAGTGCCATCCCTAGACCAGGAGTCGAACCGGTTTCAATGATTGCACCGCAAGTTGATCGCCGGCCATGGATTGCTGTTGACAGCTTGCCGCCTATCTGCATTTGTCTGATAATAGATAAAAAACAAGATTGTGAGCGTATCAGCCAATACCCACCAGCCAGCCATTAACCACCAGTAAGACAGCAACTCACGGGAGGAGTATGACATGAGGAAAATATTCGTTTTGGGGGCTCTTGCGGCGATGCTCGCCGCAGGTACAGCGCTTGCCGACACCAGCGGCAAGAAAATCGCCTTCTCCAACAATTACGCCGGCAATTCCTGGCGGCAGGCGATGCTGGACAGCTACGCCATCGTTACCAAGAAGGCGGTTGCCGACAAGGTGGTCGGCGCCGCGGACGTCTTCACGACGGCCGACAAGGAAGTGCCGACGCAAGCAGCCCAGGTGCAGAACCTGATCCTGCAGGGCTATGACGCGATCGTCATCAACGCGGCGTCTCCGGATGCGCTCAACGGCGCCATCAAGCAGGCCTGCGACGCCGGCATCGTCGTCGTCTCCTTCGACGGCATCGTCACCGAACCCTGCGCCTACCGCGTCGTTGTCGACTTCAAGGACATGGGCAAGCAGGAGGTCGAGCAGATGGCCAAGTTCCAGCCCAAGGGCGGCAACCTGCTGGAAATCCGCGGCCTCGCCGGCACCTCGATCGACGATGCCATCCATGCCGGCATCCTCGAAGGCGTCGCTGCCCATCCCGAGTTCAAGATCGTCGGCTCGGTGACCGGCGACTGGGACCAGACCACGGCACAGAAAGCCGTAGCGACGATCCTGCCTTCGCTGCCGGATGTTGTCGGGGTCGTCGACCAGGGCGGTGACGGCTACGGCGCGGCGCAGGCTTTCGCCGCCGCCGGCAAGCCACGCCCGACCATCATCATGGGCAATCGCCAGGACGAGTTGCAGTGGTGGAAGGAGCAGAAGGAAAAGGACGGTTACAAGACCTGGTCGGCATCGATCGCACCGGGCGTATCGACGCTTGCCTTCTGGGTGGCGCAGCAGGTGCTCGACGGCCGCACCGACGTGCCGCACGACCTGCTGGTGCCCTATCTTGCCTTCACCCAGGACGATTTCGAGGCCGCGCTGCCGAAGATTCCGAAGGGCGGCGTCGCCAGCCACGAATACACGCAGGAAGACGCCGTCGCGGCGATCAAGGCCAACATCAAGTGAGCATGGCACTATTGTTGCCGCCACGGATAACCGGGTATCGTTGAGGGATGCCCGAGGCCAATGCAGACATCATCATGCCGGACGGCGCCGAAAAGCTTTTCGGCGCCGTCAGTTTGGACATCATAAGACTGGACGGAGCCGAAAAACATTTCGGCGCCGTCAGGGCGCTCGCCGGTGTCGATTTCAGCGTTCGTGCCGGAGAATGTGTCGGTCTCGTCGGCCATAACGGCGCCGGAAAATCGACGCTCATGCATATGGTGGCGGGCACGCTTGCCCCCGACAGCGGGCAGATCGCGGTCCGCGGCGGTGTCGAGGCAAGTTATTCGGTGCCGCGCGCGCAGCAGCTCGGCATACGCTGTGTGTTCCAGGAGCTGTCGCTCTGCCCGAACCTCAGCGTCGCCGAGAACACGCGGATCAACCACGCGTCGCTGCATGGCTTCGGCTGGCGGCGCAAGGCGGCCGATCTGATCGCCGCCAAGCTCGACGAGATCTTCCCCGGCCACAGCATCTCGGCATCCGACATCGTCGGTGATCTTTCCATCACCAGCCGGCAGATGGTGGAGGTGGCGCGCGCCTTCACGGTCACGCAGGAGCCGCTCGAGCTGGTTATCCTCGACGAGCCGACATCCTCGCTCGACGCGCATACCGCCGGCCAGCTGCTGGCGTTCGTGCGCCGCTTCATCGCCGCCGGCAAGAGCTGCATCCTGATCTCGCATGTGTTGGGCGAAGTGCTCGGAAATGCCGACCGCATCGTGGTGATGCGCGACGGCAAGGTGGTCGCCGCCGGGCAGGCCGACGCCTTCGACCGCGACAGCCTGGTGACGGCGATGGGCGGAGCGGAGGCGCGCGAGAAGACCGCCGCAGAAATTGCGAGCGGCAAGCCGGAGCCCGGCCCGCTGCGGGTCCGGGCGCGCCCGGCGCGACAGCAGGACGGCAACGAGCTCGTCGCCCGTGCCGGTGAGATCATCGGCCTTGCCGGACTTGCCGGGCATGGGCAGACCGATCTTTTGCTGGCTATCTTTGCTGCGGCTTCCCGTGCCAAGACCGGCATCGAGGTCACCGCGCCGGTGGCGCTGGTTGCCGGCGACCGCCAGTCGGACGGGATTTTTCCGCAATGGTCGATTGCCGAGAACATTGGCATCCGTTCGCTGGCGCGATTGCGCAACGGCCTCTTGATCTCGCCGCAGCGCGAAGCCGAGCTCGCGGAGTTGTGGCAGCGGAAAATCGGCATCCGTACGCCCGACATGAACAACAACATCTTCTCGCTGTCCGGCGGCAACCAGCAGAAGGCGCTGTTCGCGCGGGCGCTCGGCTCCGACGCCAAGATCGTGCTGATGGACGATCCGATGCGCGGCGTCGACATCGGCACCAAGCTCGAAGTCTACGACCTGGTGCGCGAAGAGGCTCGCCATGGCCGCACCTTCCTCTGGTACACCACCGAAACCGAAGAGCTCGACAATTGCGACCACATCTATGTGTTCAAGAACGGCCGGATCGTCGCCAATCTTCGTCGCGACGAACTGACGGAGGAAAAGATCATCCAGTCCTCGTTCGGCGATGCGGCCTGAGATGACAGCGGTATCCGTCGAGAATGGGCTAAAATCTTCGGCTCGCGCCACGAGGCGGGCGCGCATGCTGCGCAGCCTGCTGCCGGCACTGTCGCTGGCGCTGGTGCTCATCGCCATCGCCTGGCTCAACCCGCGCGCCATCAGCTATTTCGGTTTCAGCCTGATGCTCAATCTGGCGATCCCGATCGCTCTGGCGACGATCGCGCAGATGTTCGTCATCGCCGGCAACGAGCTCGATCTGTCGATTGGCACCTTTGTCGGCTTCGTCGGCTGCGTGACGGCGACATGGCTGAAGGACGCGCCGCTGCTCGGCGTCGTCATCCTGCTCGGGTCGATCGGCGTCTACGCGCTGCTCGGCGCGCTGATCCATCTGCGCAACCTGCCCTCTATCGTGGTGACGCTCGGCATGAGTTTTGTCTGGCAGGGCATGGCCATCCTCATCCTGCCCAAGCCCGGCGGCAAGGCGCCGGACTGGCTGCTGGCGCTGATGGCCTTCAAGCCACCCTTCATTCCGTTCCCGATCATCGCGGCATTGCTGATCGCAGCCGTCGTCCACTTTGGCCTGATGCGCACCTCCTACGGCGTCATCCTGCGTGGATCGGGCGGCAATTCAGCCGCACTCAAGCGCGCCGGCTGGTCGCTGCTGCGCACCAAGATCGCGCTGTTTGCGCTGACCGGCCTGTTCGGCGTTTTGTCCGGCATGGCGCTGATCGGCATCACCACCTCGGCCGATGCCAATATCGGCAATGGCTATACGCTGCTTTCGATCGCCGGCGTCATCCTCGGCGGCGGTGAGTTCGTCGGCGGCCGGGTGTCGCCGATCGGCGCCGTCATCGGCGCGCTGACGCTGGCGCTGGCGGCATCGCCCCTCTTGACGTTCATGCACATTCCGCCCGACTGGCAGGTCGCCGCCAATGGCGCCATCCTGATCATCGTGCTGGCGGCGCGGGTGCTGATCAGCCGCAGGGAGAGGTGAGCATGGCATCGCTGCGGACACTGCTTGCCAGACCCTGGATCTGGTCGTTCTTCGGGGCGCTGCTGGTGTGGCTGGCGACCATCGCCTTCACCGGCGGCTATGGCGGCGGCGGCATGATCACGGCGGCGCTGTCGCTCGCCGTCTTCACGGTCATCGTCGGCGTCGGGCAGATGTTCGTCATCACGCTCGGGCCGGGCAATGTCGACCTGTCGCTGCCGGCCAATATCGGCCTTGCCAGCGCCGTCGCCATGAAGGTCATGGACGGCAATGATGCGATGATCGCGGTCGGCCTGCTGGCAGCGCTTGCCTGCGGCATGGCGATCGGCGCCGTCAACTATCTGCTGATCTGGGCGCTGCGCATTCCGCCGATCATCGCGACGCTGTCGGCCAGCTTCGTCATCCAGTCGGTCGATATCAGCTATGGGCGGGGCCTGCAGATCAAGCCGCCGCCGGGCTTTGCCGATTTCACCAACTGGCAGATCTTCGGCATCCCGGTGCTGGCGATCCTCACCGTGCTGTTCACCATCGGCGCCGGCATCGTTTTGCAGCGCATGATCTACGGACGCTCGGTGCTGGCGATCGGCCAAAACATCCGCGCTGCCTGGCTGGCCGGCGTCAATGTCGGCCGCACCCGCTTCCTCACCTACACGCTGTCGGGCGCGCTCGGCGGCCTCGACGGCGCACTGCTCGCCGGCTATTTCCGCGGCGCCAATGTCGATATCGGCAATGAGTATCTGCTGGCCTCGATCGCGGTCGTCGTCATCGGCGGCACGTCGGTGGCGGGCGGCAAGGCCAATGTGCCGGGGGTCTGGGGCGCGGCGCTGTTCCTGGTGCTGCTGTTGACCATGCTCAACACATTCGGCGTCAGCGTCGGCGTCCGCCTGGTGCTGACAGGGCTGATCATCGTCGGCGTCATCACCGCCGCCGGTGGGCAGAAGGCGCTGCGCTAAGGCAAGGCCACCCGGCGGCGAGGGGATATCGATCCGGCCCGCAAAACACGTGGTTCCCATCCGCATGCCAGCGCTGTAAATCCCGTCGCGCTATTGGCCAACATCATTGCGTGAGGTTTGCGTGTCCGATTTCGTCAGCACTACAAGGCACGGCAACGTCGCGGTGGTGAGCATCGACAATCCGCCGGTCAACGCGCTGAGCTTCCATGTGCGCGAGCCGCTGATGCAGGCGCTCGTTTCCCTGCGCGACGAGCCGTCGGTCCGAGCAATCGTGATAGCATGTGCCGGGCGGACCTTCGTCGCCGGCGCCGACATCACCGAATTCGGCAAGCCGGCGCGGCAACCGGACCTGGGCGCCCTAGTCGCCATGCTGGAAACCATCGCCAAGCCGACGGTCGCGGCCATTCACGGCACTGCGCTCGGCGGCGGCCTGGAACTGGCGCTCGGCTGCCATTTCCGTGTTGCCGACCGAACGGCAAGGCTCGGCCTGCCGGAAGTCAAGCTCGGCCTGCTGCCGGGCGGCGGCGGCACGGTTCGCCTGCCGCGCTTGGTTGGTCCGCTGAAGGCACTCAGCATGATCGTTTCGGGAACGCCGATCGGTGCGGCCGAGGCGCTCGCCGCCGGCCTGATGGATGCCGTCTTCGATGGCGACCTGACCGCGCAAGCGGTGAATTTCGCCAACGAAACGGCCGCGAAAGGCGGTCCGTTCACGCCGGTGCGCGACCGCAATGATCGCCTCGACCAGGCCGACTTGCCGGCGTTCGACAAGGAAGCGGCAGTGCTTGCCGGCAAAGCACGCGGCCTCGAGGCGCCGATCGCCTGTGCGCAGTCGATCCGCAACGCCCTGACGCTGCCCTTCGACGAAGCGCTGGCGGCGGAGCGCGACCTGTTCGTCAAGCTTGTCGCCGGGGACCAATCACGCGCGCAGCGGCATTTGTTCTTCGCTGAACGTGAGGCGGCAAAGATTGCCGGCAAGGACGTCGTCAGGCGCAAGATCGCCCGGGTCGGCGTCATCGGCGCCGGCACGATGGGCGGCGGCATCGCCATGGCGTTCGCCAACGGCGGCGTCCCCGTGACCTTGCTGGAAGCGACACACGAGGCCTTGCAGCGCGGGCTGGCGACGATCAACAAGAATTATGCCGTTTCCGTCATCCGCGGCTCGCTGAGCGAAGACGCCAAGCGCCAACGGCTTGGGTTGTTCAAGGGTTCCACCGACTATGCCGATCTTGCCGATTGCGACCTGATCGTCGAGGCCGTGTTCGAGGAGATGGCGGTCAAGAAGGATGTCTTCGGCAGGCTCGATGCCGTGGCCAAACCGGGCGCGATCCTCGCCACCAACACCTCCTATCTCGACGTCAACGAAATCTCCGCTTCGACGTCGCGGCCGCAAGATATCCTCGGCATGCATTTCTTTTCGCCGGCTAACGTCATGAAGCTTTTGGAAATCGTCCGCGCCGACAAGACTTCGCCCGACGTGCTGGCGACCATCGTCGATCTGGCACGGCGGATCGGCAAGGTGCCGGTCGTTGTCGGCGTCTGCCACGGCTTCGTCGGCAACCGCATGCTGGCGGCGCGCGGTGCGGAGCTGGAGACGCTTCTGCTGGAAGGCGCAATGCCGCGCCAGGTCGACCAGGTGTTCACCGATTTCGGCTGGCCGATGGGGCCGTTCGAGATGAGCGATCTCGCCGGCCTCGACATAGGCTGGCGCAACCGCAAGGCGCGTGGCCAGACGGCCGTGATCGCCGATGCGTTGTGCGAACAGGGACATTTCGGCCAGAAGACCGGCAGCGGCTTCTATCGCTACGAAGGCGGTTCGCGCACGCCGCTGCCCGATCCCGATGTCGAGGCGCTGATCCGCAACAAGGCTGCCGAGCGCGGTATTGCACCGCGCGCGATCGGCGCCGAGGAGATCATCGAGCGGACGCTCTATCCGATGATCAACGAGGGCGCCAAAATCCTCAAGGAAAAGATTGCCGCCCGCGCCTCCGATATCGACGTCGTCTGGGTCAACGGCTACGGCTTCCCGGTCGGCAAGGGCGGGCCGATGTTCTGGGCGAGCCTCGAAGGCGTGGACAAGATCATCCGGCGGCTGGATCACTGGCACCAGCAGACCGGCAAGGGTGTCTTTCGAGTGGCACCCGGGCTCAGGCAGATGGCCGAAACCGGTTCCTGGGACGGCGCTGCCGGCTGAACTCGGGACTACCGAATCCGTGCGTCCATGATCTCGACAAAACGCGCGAACAGACCCGCCTGCGACTTTATCTTGAGCTTGCGGTAAATGTTGCGGCGATGAACTTTTACGGTTCCCGGCACGATGCGCATCGCCCTGGCAATCGATTCCGTGGAATGGCCCTGAAGCACCAGATCGACAACATGCTGTTCGCGCGGCGTGAGCGAAAGGCTCTTCCAGATGTGAGCACGTTCGAACTCACTGACCGGAGCAATCGCCTCGTCTTGCTTCGTCCCAACCGGTCCGTCAGCCGGAAGGGTAGGCCAGCGCAGCCTGACGAGGCTGATCACCGCAGGCGCCATGTCGCGCAGCAACCTGGCATCGGCGGTTCCGAACGGCCCCGAAGCGCGCAATCGCATTAGCGAGACCACCAGCGCGTCCTTTCCCGGCAGCGGCACGAAAAAGCCGACCTCCTCCGCAAGCCTGGTCTGGCTGTAATAGGAGCGGTAATATTCGCTGGCATAGAAGCGATCCGGCGCCAATTCGCGCATGCGCCAAAAGCCTTCCTTGCGCTCGACTGCCGCATGGTGGAACGGATCGAGCAGATAAGGCCCTTCCTGATAGAGCGCGACGAAGACGTGGCTTTCGGCCGGCGAGAATGTCTCGAACAGCAGCGGCGGGCGTGAGGCGCCGCGATAGCCGAAGATCACGCAATGATCGAAGCTGACATGCTGGCGGAGCCAGGCGACCATCGCCTTGCCGAAAAGCTCGCCGCTCGTCTCCCGCGTCGCTGCGATGAGCGCAGCGAGCCGGCTGTATTCATCGCTGCGTGAAACGCCCAATTCATACCCCTCCAAACGAGAAAATAGACGAAATATACCACCTGGGAGGTATATACTAGCCGCCATTGGCTCTGATAGCGTTTCGAGACCAACTAGCCGCTGGAGCCCGCAGCTTTGACCGCAGTGCCCGACATCGAGTTTCGCGGGGTCACCAAACGCTACGGCAGCGTGATCGCGGTCAGCGGCATCGATCTTGCCATCCCGCCGTCTGCCTTTGTTGCGTTGCTCGGGCCGTCCGGCTGCGGCAAGACAACCTGTTTGCGCATGATCGGCGGCTTCGAACAGCCGAGCGAAGGTGTGGTATTCATCCGTGGCCGCGACATGGCCGGCACGCCGACCTATCGGCGGCCGGTCAACATGGTGTTCCAGCAATATGCGTTGTTTCCGCATCTGGATGTGGCGGACAACGTCGCCTATGGCCTACGCCAGGCGCGGCCGCGCCTGTCGTCGCGGGAGATCAGCCTGAAGGCAGGCGAGGCGCTCGCCATGGTTCGGCTTGCCGGCTATGGACGCCGCAAGATCCATGAGCTTTCCGGCGGCCAGCAGCAGCGTGTCGCCCTGGCGCGCGCGCTGGTCAACAAGCCGGCGGTGCTGCTGCTCGACGAGCCCCTGGCGGCGCTCGACAAGAAGCTGCGCACCGACATGCAGATAGAGCTGCAGAACCTGCAGCGCGAGATCGGCATCACCTTCGTCCTGGTCACCCACGATCAGGAAGAGGCACTGTCGATGAGCGATTTCGTCTGCGTCATGAATGGCGGGCGCATCGTCCAGCTTGGGCAGCCGAGCGAAATCTACGACGAACCCGCCGACCTCTTCGTCGCCGATTTCGTCGGCAAGACCAATCTCTTGAGCGGCAAGGTCGTCGGGCTCTCGGGCAAGCTCGTCGAGGTAGCGCTTGCCGACGGCACCGTCATCGCCGCGCGCAAGCGCACTTCGCTAGCCCAGGGCGAAGCCGTCTCGGTCAGCCTGCGTCCAGAATCCCTAAGTCTCGGCGCGCCCGGAAGCGGCCGGCTGAACGGGCTTGTCCGCAACCGGATCTTTCTCGGTTCCACCGCGGAATATGCAATCGAGGTCCAGGGCATCGGGACACTGCTCGCCAAGGCCGATCATCTGGTTGGCGGTGGAAATCTCTTCAAGCCGGGTGAACCCGTCGCCGTCGGCTTTACAACCGGAACGCCGCTGGCGTTTCCGGAGAATAACGGGACCAACCAGAGGGAAAACAAAAATGTCGAAATCGTATCGTGACGGACTGCCGATAAGCCCTGAAAAATTCGTCGACCAGTTGATGCGCCTCAAGCGCGGTTCCATCGGCCGCCGCGAGTTCCTTGGCCTCACCGGCCTAGGCATCGCAACGGCAGTAATGGCCCGCGAACTCGGCATCATGCCCTCGCCAGCCTTCGCCCAGGAGGGGCTTGGCGACCGCATGTCGATTGCCACCTGGCCCAATTATCACGATCCGGCGACGTTCGAGAATTTCAAGGCCGAAACCGGCGTTGCCGTCGAGGTGAACGTGTTTGGGTCAAACGAGGAGATGCTGGCCAAGCTGCAGGCCGGCGCCTCGGGCTGGAGCCTTTTCGTTCCGACCAACTACACGATCTCGACTTACAAGAAGCTTGGCATCATCGAAGCGCTGGATATGGCCAAGCTTGCCAATTATGACGGCTCGCAAGAAGACCCGCGCTTCACTGGGGAAGGCACCATCGACGGGGTGACCTACGCGGTGCCGAAGAATTGGGGCACCACCGGATTTGCCGTCAACACCAAGAAACTGACCAAGCCGATGACGAGCTGGAAGGAATTCTGGGACACGGCCATGGCGGAGGGCGACGGCCGGACCATGGTTCATGATTACCAGCTGACCACGATCGGCAACGCGCTGAAATATTTCGGCTTCTCGTTCAACTCGCTGAAGCCGGACGAACTCGCCAAGGCGGAGGAATTGCTGCTGAAGGTCAAGCCGCATCTGTTCGCGGTCTCCAGCGACTACCAGCCGTCGATGCGTGCCGGTGACGCCTGGATGACAATGTGCTGGACCAATGACGGGGCGCAGCTCCACCGCGACATCCCCGAAATCGCCTACGTGCTTGGCAAGGAAGGCGGCGAGATCTGGACCGACTTCTACGCAATACCCAAGGATGCGCCGAACAAGCCTGCCGGCTATGCCTTGCTCAACTATTTGATGAACCCGAAAGTCGCCGTCAAGGAGCACCTGGCCAACGGTGCGCCTTCCACCGATGCGCGGGTCAATGCGCTGCTGCCCAAGGAGGTGCTGGACAATCCGATCCTCTATCCGGCGGCGGATCTGCTGAAGCCGCTCGAATTCGGTGCGGCTGCGACGCTAACCGATCCGGGCCGGGCCGAATTGATGGCACGCTTCAAGTCGGCTTGAACCGGGCAGGCCACAGGCTCGATGCAGGCAACTCCCCGGCGGACAGATGTCCGCCGGCACCGGGGCGGTTTTTTCAATGCGCAGCAACGTCCTTCGTCACAATCTCCTGACCGCCCTGCTGCTCGGTCCAGCAACGGCGTGGCTGGTGGTGTTTTTAGTTTTGCCGTTCGTGGCGATCGCCGTTTTCAGCGTCGGCGAGCGGGCGCCGGAAGGCGGCTATCAGGCCGCTTTCACCTTGGCGCAGTATGCCAATCTTCCGGCGCGGGCGACCGCCTTCTGGAACACCATGATGCTGGCGCCGGCGGGCGCACTGGCCTGTCTTCTCGTTGCCTATCCGGTCGCCTATTACCTCGCTTTGCGCGCGCCGGAACGGTGGCGGCTGATCCTGCTGGCGCTTGTCGTCATCCCGTTCTGGACCAGCCTGCTGATGCGAACCTATGCCTGGATGTATGTGCTTGGCGGGCGCGGCATCCCAGCTCTGCTGGCCTATGTCGGGCTGGAGGACGTGCGGCTGATCAACACGCCGGGAGCGGTTCTGCTCGGCATCGTCTATGGTTATCTGCCGCTGATGATCCTGCCGATCTATGTCAGCCTCGAGCGGCTCGACCGCCGGCTGCTGGAGGCCTCCGCCGATCTCGGCGCGACGCCGATCTCGACATTCCTCGGCGTGACGCTGCGGCTGTCGCTGCCAGGTGTGATGACCGGCTTCTCGCTGGTCATGATCCTGCTGCTCGGCGAATATCTGATCCCGACGCTACTCGGCGGCGGCAAGGTCTTCTTCATCGGCAACGCGCTGGTCGATCTGTTCCTGCAATCGCGCAACTGGCCATTCGGATCGGCAATCGCCATCACACTTGTGGCGGTTTCAGTGGTCGTGCTGCTTGCCGCGAACCGCATTTCGACCCGGCTTTCGGGTGCCCGCCGGGTGGACCTGATCTGATGCGTGCCTTCGTCGTTGCGGTCTTTGCCTTTCTCTACCTGCCGATCACGCTGGTGGTGCTGTTTTCGTTCAACGCCGGCCACCACGCCAGCGAGTTCACTGGCTTCTCGATGCAATGGTACGGCAAGGCCCTGGCAAACCCGTTCCTGGTCGAAGCGCTGAAGAACAGCCTGTTCATCGCCACGACCAGCGCCTTGCTGGCGGCGCTGTGCGGCATGGCGGCCGCGCTTGGCCTGGCGCGTGTCGGCGCGCGGACGCGAGCCGTCTTCGATGCGCTTTTGGGTGCTGCGATCGTCGTTCCTGGCGTCGTCATCGGCATCTCGACGCTGGTCGCGCTGGTCCAGCTATTCGGGGTGGTCAACCCGTTTGTCGCTTCGCTGTGGCCGAACGACCAGCCACCGCGCCTGGCGCTCGGCTATGGCTCGATCATCGCCGCGCACGGGCTGTTTTCGATGGCGCTGGTGGCGATGATTGTCGGCACGCGCCTCGGCAGCCTCGACCGCAATCTGGTCGAGGCCTCGAGCGATCTTTACGCTACCCCGCTGACGACGTTCCGCAGCATCGTGTTGCCGCAGATCATGCCGGCGGTGATCGCCGGCTTCCTGCTCGCCTTCACATTCTCCTTCGACGATTTCATCGTCGCTTTCTTCGTCGCCGGCGCACAGACGACATTGCCGATCTATGTCTTCGCCTCGATCCGGCGCGGGGTCACGCCGGAGATCAATGCCGTCGCGACGATCGTGCTCGTCGCCTCCGTTCTGCTCGTTGTGCTTGCCCAATGGCAACTGCGGCAACGAAAACCATCACACTGAAAGACAAAAACATGATTCTGAGAGATCGCATCGCCGTGGTGACGGGTGCCGGGTCGGGGATCGGGCGTGCCGGCGCCATGATGATGGCCAGGGAAGGCGCGCTCGTGGTGATCGCCGACAGGGACCAGGCGGCGGGGGAAGCAACCGCTTCCGACGTTCGTGCGGCCGGCGGTCGGGCCGAGGCCGTCGCCACCGACGTCGGCGAGGATGCGGCGGTCGAGCAGCTCATTGCGGGAACGCTGGGGCGGCATCGGCGGATCGACATCCTGCACAATCATGCCGGGATCCAGGTCGGCGGCACGCTGACCGAAGTCGGCGCCGACGGCATGGATGCCTCCTGGCGGATCAATGTGCGGGCGCAGTTCCTCGCGGCCAGGCTGGTCATGCCGTCGATGATCGCGCAAGGCGGCGGGGTGATCCTGAATACCGCCTCGAATTCGGGTGTGTTCTACGACCGCGAAATGATCGCCTACGCAACGTCAAAACATGCAGTGGTGGCGATGACCCGGCAGATGTCGCTCGACTATGCCAAACACAATGTCCGCATCAACGCGCTGTGCCCCGGCTGGGTCGATACGCCCTTCAACGAGCCGTTCATCGCGCAGATGGGCGGGCGGGCGGCGATCGAGAACTATGTCCGCACCAAAATTCCCATGCAGCGCTGGGCCAGCGCGGAGGAAATCGCCGAAGCGATCCTGTTCCTCGTCTCCGACCGCTCGTCCTTCATGACCGGTCAGGCGCTGGTGATCGACGGTGGAGAAAGCATCGGCTGATCCGCCGCTCCCGGCGGGCGGCAGCTGAAATTCTCGTTGGCCTAACGGCCGGCAGCGAGATGTGCTTTCGTCTCAAGGAGAATGCGGCCAAGATGGCGGGCCGGGAGCAGAAATCGTCAGTGCAAGAGAGAGGCGGCATAATGGCCGAGGCGTATATCTGCGACTACATCCGCACGCCGATCGGGCGCTTCGGCGGCTCGCTGTCGGCGGTCCGTGCCGACGATCTCGGCGCGATACCTCTGAGGGCGCTGGTCGAGCGTAATCCAGGCATTGATTGGGCTGCTATCGACGATGTCGTCTATGGCTGCGCCAACCAGGCCGGCGAGGACAATCGTAATTTGGCGCGCATGGCGCTGCTGCTGGCCGGCCTGCCCAAGGAGGTTTCGGGCTCGACCGTCAACCGTCTCTGCGGTTCGGGCATGGATGCGGTGATAATTGCTGCCCGCGCCATCAAGGCCGGCGAGGCGGAGCTGATGATATCAGGCGGCGTCGAATCGATGAGCCGCGCTCCGTTCGTGCTGCCGAAGGCAGAGACCGCCTTTTCGCGCAATGCCGAGATTTACGACACCACGATCGGCTGGCGCTTCATCAATCCGCTGATGAAGAAGCAATACGGCGTCGATTCGATGCCGGAGACCGGCGAGAACGTGGCGGAAGAGTTCGCTGTCTCCCGCGCCGACCAGGACGCATTTGCCGTGCGCAGCCAGGACAAGGCTGTAGCCGCACAAGCCAATGGCCGGCTGGCAAAGGAAATCACGCCGGTGACGATCGCGCAGCGCAAGGGCGATCCGGTCGTTGTCGACAGAGATGAGCATCCCCGCGGGGGCACGTCGATCGAAGCGTTGGCCAAGTTGCCGACGCCGTTCCGACAAGGCGGCACGGTTACGGCCGGCAATGCCTCGGGCGTCAATGACGGCGCGGCGGCGCTGATCGTCGCCTCGGAAGCAGCCGCGAAAAGATATGGGCTGACGCCGATCGCCCGTGTTCTGGGCGGTGCCACCGCCGGCGTGGCGCCGCACATCATGGGTATCGGCCCTGTGCCGGCCACGCAAAAGCTGTGTGCCCGGCTCGGCCTGACGCCGCAGCAATTCGACGTCGTCGAGCTCAACGAGGCCTTCGCCTCGCAAGGCATCGCCGTGCTGCGCCAGCTCGGCATTGCCGAGGATGCGGAGCACGTCAACCCGAATGGTGGCGCCATCGCGCTCGGCCATCCGCTCGGCATGTCCGGCGCGCGCATCACCGGCACGGCGGCGCTGGAGCTGCGCGAACGTAGCGCCCGCTATGCACTTGCCACCATGTGCATCGGGGTCGGCCAGGGGATCGCGGTGGCGCTGGAGAGATTGTGAGCAAGCGTCGATTTGCCGGGCCATCTAATGGCGCGTTCCGCCCACTCAAATTTGACCATGTGGACAAAAGCCGGGCACCGCTCCATAGTTCCTTCGCCGATATTCCGGAGAAGAGAGCCGGCTCGACACGGCGCCAATCAGAGGGGCATGCAATGGACAACGGGAAGAGCAGAATCCAATCGAAACGCGAAGGGCTTTCGCGACGCAACGTGCTGGAGCTGGGCGCGCTCGGCCTGGCGGCGGCGATGCTGCCGGGCAGCGCCTTTGCCAAGACCAAGAAGCTGAAAGTGGCGGCGATCTTCGCCACGCCGATCGAGGAGCCGTGGGACAACCAGATCCACGTTGCCCTGCAGAAGGCCGAGAAGGAACTCGGCATCGAATACAAATGGTCGGAGAAGGTGCAGACGGCCGATTTCAGCCGCGTCATGCGCGAATATGCGCAGGGCGGCTATGAGCTGGTGCTGGGCGATGCCTTCGCCGCCGAGCGCGAATCGCGTAGGACCGCCAAGCAGTTCCCGAAGACCGCCTTCCTGTTCGGCTCCGGCGCCGGGCCGGCCGAGCCGAATTTCGGCGTTTTCGACAACTGGATTCACGAGCCGGCCTATCTGTCCGGGATGATCGCCGGAAAAATGTCGAAGTCAGGCACGGTCGGCGCCGTCGCGGCGATGGGCATTCCGGAAGTGAACCGGCTGGTCAACGCCTTCTTTGCCGGCGCCAGGGAGGTCAATCCCGACATCAAGAAGAAGGTCGCCTTCATCGGCTCGTTCTTCGATCCGCCAAAAGCAAAGGAAGCGGCCGTCGCCCAGATCGATGCCGGCGTCGACGTCATCTATGCCGAGCGCTTCGGCGTCATCGAAGCGGCGGCGGAGAAGAAGATCCTCGCCATCTCCAACATGTCGGACCAGTCGAGCCTCGGCCCCGACACGGTGATCACCGGGCCGGTCTGGGACATGTATCCGACCGTCGAGCAGGCGATCAAGCTGGTCAAGGCCGGCGTCTTCACCGCGCAGGATTACGGCGATTTCTCGCGCATGGCCAAGGGCGGCTCCTACCTCGCGCCCTACCACAAGTTCGACAAGACGCTGCCGGCCGAGGTCAAGGAACTGGTCGAGAAGAAGAAGGCAGAGATCCTCGACGGCAATTTCCGCGTCGACGTCGATGAGAATACGCCGGTCTCGGATTAGGGCTCTGTCTTTTGGGGTTGGTGCTTGTCGCACCCCCCCTCTGGCCTGCCGGCCATCTCCCCCTCAAGGGGGGAGATTAGCAGCTTCGCCGACAGCGCCCTCCTCTTCAGCGTTGACGATTTGCGAAAGCAGAAGTGACATCCGATCTCCCCCCTTGAGGGGGAGATGGCCGGCAGGCCAGAGGGGGGTGCGACGAGCGCCACCCGCAGGTCCAAGCTGAATCGTAAGCCAATTCCGATCGGGAGCACCCTTGTCAACGCCTGCCCCTCTCATCGAAATGCGCGGCATCTCCAAGAGCTTTGGCGCCGTCAAGGCGAACGAAGCCGTCGATCTCAGCGTCGCGCCGGGTGAAATCCTCGGGCTGCTCGGCGAAAACGGTGCCGGCAAGACGACGCTGATGAACGTGCTGTTCGGCGCCTATGCGCCCGATGCCGGCGAGATCCTGGTGCAGGGCCGGTCGGTGGCGATCAACAGTTCGGCCGATGCGCTGGCCGCCGGCATCGGCATGGTGCACCAGCATTTTCATCTCGCACCGCGGCTTTCGGTGCTGGAGAACCTCTTGATCGGCATTCCCGGCAGATCGGGCCGGATCGACCGCGCCGGCGGGCTGGCGCGGCTCGCCGAGATCGGCCGCCAGCACGGGCTGACGCTCGACCCGGACCTCCCCGTCTCGGCGCTGTCGGTCGGCGAGCAACAGCGGCTCGAAATCGTCAAGGCGCTGTTTCGCGGCGCAAGGCTGCTGATCCTCGACGAGCCGACGGCGGTGTTGGCACCAACCGAGGTCGACGGGCTGTTTTCGGCGCTGCGCTCGATGGCGGCACAAGGGCTCGGCATCATCTTCATCTCGCATAAGCTCAACGAGGTGCGAGCGCTGACGCATCGCTGCGTCGTGCTCCGGCATGGGCGCGTTGCCGGCCGCGTCGATGCGCCGGCCAGCACCACGTCCTCGGAGATGGCGCGGCTGATGTGCGGCCACGAGATCGTGCCTCCGGCCAGAGGACCGTCGATGCCCGGTGCGGCCGTGCTGACCCTCGACGGTATCTCGACATCTCATCATTCCGGCATGGCGCTGCGCGATGTTTCGCTGTCGGTTCGTGGCGGCGAGATCCTTGGCATCGCCGGCGTCTCCGGCAATGGCCAGCGCGCGCTTGCCGAGGTCATCTCCGGCGTGCGTGCGCCCGATGCCGGGAAGATGACCATAGCCGGCAAAACGGTTTCGCGGTTCTCGCCGAGCACAGTGCAGGCGCTCGGCCTCGGCCGCATCCCGGAAGACCGTATGACGACAGGGCTGGTCACCAATCTGCCGCTCGCCGATTCGATGGTGCTGCCGCGCATCGGCACGGCGGCGTTCAGCCGCAACGGCCTGCTCAAGCCGGATGCGATCCGCGCCTTCGCCGAGGCACAGATCAAAGCCTACGATATACGTTGCCCCGGGCCGATGACGCGCGCCGGGGCGCTTTCCGGCGGCAATCTGCAAAAGGCGCTTTTGGCGCGCGAACTCGCCTTCGATCCGAAGGTGCTGATCGTTTCGCAGCCGACTCGCGGCCTCGACATCGGCGCCGCGCGTTTCATCCACGAAAAATTCCTCGACATGCGCGCCAAGGGCTGCGGCATCGTCGTCATCGGCGAGGATCTGGAAGAGTTGCTGATGCTCTCGGATCGTATCGCGGTGATGTATGAGGGCCGCATCGTCGGCACGCTGAACAGCGCCGACGCCAGCATCGCCAGACTCGGGTTGATGATGACCGGAGCGGAGGGCCATGCCTGATGTTCCGTCTCGAGGCCCGCACCTCAACGCCCGCCTGGTTCAATCTGGCGCTGCCGCTGCTCGCCATCGGCGCGACGCTGATCCTGTGCAGCGGCCTCATTGCACTGGCTGGCGCCGGCGTCGTCGAGGCTTATGGCGTTATGTTTTCGGCGTCGCTGGGCGACAGCTACGCCGTCACCGAAACGCTGGTGCGTGCCACCCCGATGATCTTCACGGGACTTGCCGTGGCAGTCGCCTTCCGCGCCAAATTCTGGAATATCGGCGCCGAAGGGCAATTGCTGGCTGGTGCGGTGGCGAGCTGTGCCGTCGGTGCAATCCAGATGCCGGGGCCGCTCGCCATGCTGCTGATGGCGCTGGCGGGTGCCGCCGCCGGCGCGGCCGTCGCCCTGATCCCCGCCACGCTGCGGGTAAAATTCAGGGTCGATGACGTGGTCAGCTCGCTGCTGCTCAACTCGGTCATTTTCTACGCACTGATGGCGCTGATCGAAGGGCCATGGAAGGACAGTTTCAGCGGCTACCCGATCTCGCCGCCGATCGAGGATACGGCCAATTTTCCAGTGCTGCTCGAAGGCACGCGGCTGCATCTCGGGGTCGTCGCGGCGCTGGTCGCCGCACCGGTCATCTGGTTCGTGGTCGCGCGCACCACGCTCGGCTTCCGCATCAGGGTCACCGGCGAAAACCCCGAGGCGGCGCGCTATGGCGGCATCAATGTCGAGCGGGTGCTGATTTCGACGGCGCTGCTGTCTGGCGCATTGGCCGGCCTTGCGGGCGTCGGCGAGGTCGGCGGCGTGCATTTCCAGGTGATGAGCGACATCTCGCCGGGCTATGGCTATTCCGGCATCGTCGTCGCCATGCTGGCGAGGCTCAATCCGCTCGGCGTGGTGCCGGCGGCGATCTTCCTTGCCGCCGTCATGACCGGCGCCGAGGCGATGTCGCGGGCGACCGGCGTTCCGGCCTTCCTCAGCGATGTCATCCAGGGAACTGCGCTGCTCGCCATGCTGGTGGCGCTGCTGTTCACCGCCTATCGCATCCGTCGCGTGGGAATAGCCAAATGAGCGTGGTGCTGGAACAGATCTTCCAGGTCGGCTTCCTTGCCGCGATCATCCGCATCGCCACGCCGCTAGCCTTCGCGACGCTGGGCGAGATGTTCTCCGAGCGCGCCGGGGTGCTCAATCTCGGCATCGAAGGCATCATGCTTTTGTCGGCGATGACCGGCTTCACCGCGGCGAGCCTCAGCGGCAGCCTCTGGCTTGGCGTGCTAGCGGCGGTGCTGACCGGGGCGCTGATGGGCGCCGTGCACGCGCTGTTCACTGTAGCGCTCGGCCTCAGCCAGCATGTCTGCGGCATCGGCGTGACGCTGTTTAGCTCCGGCCTTGCCTATTTCCTCTACCGGCTGATCTTCGGCCAGCAATCGGTACCGCCGAACATCAAGGGATTCGAGACGCTGCCGATCCCGATCCTGTCCGGCATTCCGGTGCTTGGGCCGGCGGTGTTCAACCAGTTCTCGCTGGTCTACATGGCGATGCTGGCCATACCGCTGGCCGCCTTCGTGCTCTACCGCACGCCTTGGGGCCTGTCGGTGCGCATGGTCGGCGAAAACCCGCGTGCCGCCGATTCTGCCGGCGTCAGCGTCATTGCAACACGCTTCCAGGCGGTGATCCTCGGCGGTGCCTTGATGGGGTTGGCCGGTGCCTTCCTGTCGATGGCGCAATTCAACGCCTTCACCTTCGGCGTGGTTTCGGGGCGTGGCTGGGTGGCAATCGCGCTCGTCGTTTTCGGCCGCTGGGATCCGTGGCGATCGGCAGGCGCGGCACTGCTGTTTGCCTTCGTCGATGCCCTGCAGTTGCGCATGCAGGCGAGCGGGCTTGGCCATATCCCCTACGAGGCCTTCCTGATGCTGCCGTTCATCTTCACCATCGTCGCTATGGCGGTGATGTCGCGCAATGCGGTGGCCCCGTCGGCGCTGCTCAAGCCGTTCCGGCGCGAAGAGCGGTAGCGGCGCTTCGCCTTTCACATCGCGGTGAAGCCGTTATCGACGAACAGATGGGCGCCGTTGACGAAGCTGGCCTCGTCGCTGGCCAGGAACAGGGCTGCCTTCGCGACCTCTTCCGGCTCGCCGATCCGCCCTTGTTGCGCCGCCATTGCCGCGTCGGAGACATCGACGCCGAGTTTGTCGAGATCGGCGACCTCGCGCAGGCCATGCGGTGTCCTGATGAAGCCTGGACAGACCGCATTGCAGCGGATGTTGCGGTCGCGGAACTCGACGGCGATGGCACGCGCGAACATATGGCAGGCGCCCTTGGTGGTGTCGTAAAGCACCTCCATCGGCGTCGCCGCCACCGCCGAGATCGACGAGGTGCAGACGATGGAACCGCCGCCGGCGGCGATCATGCCGGGCAGCACGGCACGCGTCATCAGGAACATCGAACGCACATTGACGGCATGCAGCCAGTCCCATTCCTGCAGCGTGGTCTCCAGGAAGGGTTTGATGACGAGGGTGCCGGCGTGGTTGAACAGAACCGTGACCGGGCCGAATTTTTCCGTCGCGCCCTTCACCGCCGCTTCGACCTGCGCCTCATCCGATACGTCGGCGACCCAGTGCTCGGCGACATGGCCGCGTTGCCTGATCGCCGCTGCGGTGGCCGCCGCCGCTTCGCCGTTGCGGTCGACGATCGCCACCTTGGCGCCCTCGGCCGCGAAAAGCTCCGAGGCCGCACCGCCCATTCCCGTCGCGCCGCCCGAAATGATGGCGACCTTGCCGGCCAGTCTTGTGCCCATGGTTTGCTCCCTGCTGCCTTGCCGTGACGTCGCGGCTTTCCGCTGAAGCGATGCTATCCCTCATCCATTGGATGGCCAAGGAGCCACAGACACATGGACCTGACGTTTCCTGCCGTCACCCTGGCATGCCTCGAAAGGCAGCGCTAAGCAGTAAAAGCACTAATGTGTCTATCATTTGGAGAAAATTGTTCTAAGGATCGCGCGAAAATAGCACTCGACAAAGTCTACTGATTTTATAGATTAAGCGCCGAGACGGAGGTCGATATGTCCTATAGCCAGAACGCTCAGACTGCCCGCAAAGGCCAAAGGCTGGGTTCCGACCAGGTGTGGCGGCCGGCCTATGCCGGCGCTTTCGCCTATCTCGTCTTTGCCCTTGCGTTTGTATTCACCGGGGCAGTGGTACTGGGGCTGATCCCCTGATTGTCAAGGCTCTGATCATCGAGGCTTCCTCGGGATAGCGGCCTGCCGTTTGCAGAAATTCCGGAGTTGATGAACCGAATGTCGGTGCGCTTTTGCGCGCCCTGATTCCAACGTGATGGAGGAGATGGCAATGCCAATCGAGTTCACGCATGTTCCCGGTAAGATCCACGCCACCAACGCCAGCTTTTTCTACGACTTTGTCGAGACCGCGACGAAGCTGTCACTGATCGAGGATGCCGGATTCCGGAAGATCGTCATCGACGACCAGGCCGGGCTGCTGACCAATATGGACCTTGCCGCCCAGACGCTGGACCGGACCTCGTCCCTGGAGGTCGTGCTCACGCATTGGGCAGGCGTGATCGAACCAACCGTGGCGGCGCGGCAGCTCGCTGCCCTCGACGCGAGAAGCGGTGGCCGGCTGTCGCTCAGGATGCTCAGCGAGCCGCTGAGCGACGACGATGCCGAGGCACGTCCGGCCGGCCATACGGTGGTCTGGCAACGCATCGACGAATATCTGGTGCTGCTGAAGCGGTTGTGGTCGAACGACAGGCCGTTCGACCATGAAGGCACCTTTTACAGCATCAAAGGCGGCTATGTGCCGCGCAAGGGGCCGCATGGTGCCGATGTGACCATCCGCATGGGCGGGCAGTCGGGCACTGCGCTCAGGGTCGCGGGCAGGCATGCGGACGTGTTCGAGCTGGCGCCTGGCTCGCTTGCAGAAATCCGCCAGTCAATGGAGCGCGTACGCGGCGCTGCTGCCGAACACGGCCGGGCCGGCAAGCTGCGTTTCGCGCTTCCGGTCCAAATCCGTACGGAAGACAAACCGGCCGCTTCCTGCCAGAAGGCGCTCGAACTTGCCGGGCCGCCGGCGCAGGTCGCGCTTTCGCTGCTTTCTTACGCCGCTTTGGGGATCAAGGAGTTCATGATCGTCGGCGTCGACAGGCCGCGCGAGATTGCGACCGCCGGCCGCGAGGCGATCGCGCTCTTGCGCAATTCGCTGGCACGGCGCGAGGCCGATGTCCCTCAGCCGGGGGCGTTTGCGTCACGCTCGATACAGGGAGCACGCGCCGGCTGCTGAAGCGCCTCCGTCGTCCGCGCCTTGGTGACGGGTCTACCACCATTCCGGGAAAGCCGCGTGAGCCGCCCTGGCCAGCGCCGGTATTTCCTGATCGGGAACGGAGCTGTAGGGCCAGAGCAGTCGCGGGCCGAGCGGCGCCCAGCCGCCGGCTGCCGCCATCGCCTTGTCGAGTGCTGCATCACCGACATTGTAACGGGTGCGAAACGGTAGGACATTTGCGGCGAGGAAGGCCTGTATGCGGGCCTCGACCTCGGCAGCGGCGGCCATGTCGGTGCGGATTATCTGCCACCACATCATCGCGCCCTTCGGGTTGAGGCAGGCAACGTTGGAATAGCTGCCATGGGCCCCTCCAGCATAGCCTGTTGCCAGCGTGTGGCCGGGGACGAAGACGGAAAATCCGTCCAGTTTGCGGCGCATGTCGGCATACCAGCCGGCGTCGCCGCCCGGCAGCTTGGCGCCGACCAGCGATGGCACGGCCGCACGCAGACTGGCGATGCCGTCGAGCGTCAGGTGGCGCTTGGCGTGCGGCGGATTGTAGAGCACCAGCGGCGTTTCAGGCGCGGCGTCGCACATGCCGCCGGCAAAGCGCATGACCTCGTCGTCGCTGGGCGGCCACCAGTCGGGCAGCGTGAACTGCACCGCCGCCGGGCGAAGTCCGGCGACCCGCGTCAGTCGCTCCAGCGCGACGCGCGGATTGGACTGGCTGATGCCGATCTGGAAAGGAAGGCGCGCGCGGCCGGCTATGGTTGCGACCAACTCACAAAGCCGGTCAAATTCGGGCTCGGTCTGGCAATGGAATTCGCAGGCCGTTCCATTGGAATAGACGCCGTCGACGCCTGAGGCGCAGAGCCGGGCGATCGTCTCTTCCGTCGCCTGCCAGTCGATCGCTCCGCGATCGTCGATGGCCAGCATCACCGCGCCCCAGATGCCGCGCGGTGCGTGTGCGGGCAAGCGGGCCAGATGGTCGTCGAGGTCAGCGTCCACCGGCGATCTCGTGTTCGCGGCGGGTTTCGTTCGACGCGAAGGCAGCCTCGATAATGGCGACGATCTTGCGCGCATAGATGCCGTCGACCGGCACCGGCGTGTCATCGGCAATGGCATCGCGCATTGCGCTCCATTCGCGCACCAGCGCGTTATGCATCCAGTTCGGCTCAAAGGAACCGGGCAGCTCGGTCCAGACCGTCTCGCGGCCAAGCATGGTGCCGCGGTCCATGTCGATGCGCAGCGTTCCCCGCTCGCAGACCAGATCCATGGCATAGGTGGTGGCGCCGGTGCGATAGCCGACGCTCTGCACCTGGCCGATGCCGCCGCCGGCGAAGCGCAATCCGAGCAGAGCGCTGTCGTCTGCTTCCTGGTCATGGAACTTGGCGCCGAGCATGCCGCTCACTGACACGACATCGTCATCCATCAGCCAGACCAGGCGATCGACCGCGTGGATGCCGGCCGTCAACAGCATGCCGCCGCCGGTCGCCTTGCGCAGATGCCAGTCGCGGCGATTGTGCTCCATCCACAGCTTGATGATCCAGCTCGATCCGGCGAGCGGCCGGCCGAGCGCTCCTTCCTCCAGAATTTGCCTGGCCGCCATGCAGGGCAGGGCGAAATGCATAAGGTGGGCGACCATCAGCTTGACGCCGCTATCGGCCACGGCGGCGTTGATCGCATCGCAGGCGGCCACCGTCGGCGCCATCGGTTTTTCGAGCAGGATATGCTTGCCGGCCTTTGCCGCGCCGATGGCCATTTCGGCATGGAGATGGTGCGGGCTGGCAATGAGGACCGCATCCACCTCCTTGTCGTCCAGCAGCTTGCGCCAATCAGTGTAGCCGCGGCCGCCATATTCGGCGGTGAATCGCTCCAACGCATCGGTATTTCCCCGGCAGGACGCGACGAGGCGAATATTTCCAACCTCGCGGATTGCCCGCGCATGGGCTGCGCCGAAATCGCCGGCGCCGATAATTCCTATTCCAATCATGGTCCTGCCTTTTGATAAGCGGCGTCGATCAGCGACATCGCCGCAACATAATCTTCGATGGACACCGGCGGAGGCGCCTTTCTGGCCAGCCGGTCAAGCGTATCGCGCATGAACAGACGATAGCGCGTTGCCGGCAGTTCGACCGGCAAGTCGACGATTGCCGCGTCGTCGAGCGTTGCGCAGATAACATGGTCGCCATGATCGATGAGGGTGGCATTGGCACTGACGATGCGCCACTCGAAGTCACCGCCGGGGCGCATCGAAGCAAAGGTGTAACCGGCCTCGACGATGAACAGCGCGCCGGCCTCGTCTTCCAGCACCAGAAGTGCGTGATCCTCGACCGGGCCGGGATGGATGCGGTTCGCGATCGAAACGCTTTTCAGGCCGAGCTTGCCGGTTGCGAGGCTGAGTGCCGCGTCGACGCCGTGTATGCCGAGATTCCTCAACGCACCCCCGCCACCAACCGCCGGGTCGAGCACCCAGGCGACACCGTCGGCGATGTAGCGTTGCGGCGGGCCGTTGACCAGCCGGAACTGGCAATGCGCCACGGGGCCGGCGCGACCTTGCCGGCGCAGCCGTTCAAGGCCGGCAACGGCCGGCCCGAAACGGTTGGGCAGGGGAACAGCGACAAAAGCCTGGTGCTGCCTGGCAAGGTCGCGCAGCGCCATCAGTTCCCTCGTATGGCTGGCCGCCGGCTTCTCCAGGATCAGCGGTATCCTTGCCGCGATGATCGCACGTGCCCGCGCCGGCACCATCGAAGGGTGCCCCATCAACAGGATCACATCCGGCGGGCTGGAGAGTATCTCCTTGAAATCTTCGATAAACGGCAGGTCGTGATGCGCGGCGAACGCTTGCGCTTGGCCAGGATCCTCGTCCCAGATACCGGTGATCTCCGTGCCGTAAAAGCGTGCGGCGTCGAGGTGTATTTCGGCGTGCCAATGGCTCGAGCCGGCGAGGGTAATCTTCATTCGGAGGCAGCAGCTTTGTTATGGGCTTGCAGGATATCCTACAAGTGGCTATACGACAAGCGGCGGGCAAGCTTCAGCGGATGATGAAGGCAGTGGGATGGCGGAACTGAAGTCGATCGAACCGTTGAGCAGACCGCCGCTGCTTCACGTCACCGTGCAGGAAAGCCTCAGGGCCTATATCGAAAGCAACCAGCTCAAGGCAGGCGATCCCCTGCCGCCGGAGACGTTCCTGGCGCAGCGGCTCGGCGTCGGCCGCAACTCCGTGCGGGAAGCCATCAAGGCGCTGGAATCGATCGGCATCCTGGAGACGCGACGCGGCATCGGCGTGTTCGTCAAGGAGTTCTCGTTCAAGCCGCTGCTGGATAACCTGGCCTACGGTTTGCAGGATTCGCTGCGCGATGTCGAAGAGCTGCGCGAAATCCGTCGCGTGCTGGAAACCGGCCTCATCGCCAAGACGATCGAGATGATCAGTGCCGAGGACATCGAGGCGCTGCGCCAGTTGACCGAGCGCATGCGGCAACGTGCCGAGCGCCATGAGAGCTTCGCCGAAGAGGACCAGCAATTCCATCAGCTGCTGTTCCGCTGCCAGAACAATCACATGCTGAGCGCGCTGATCGACATCTTCTGGACGGCGTTCAACAAGGCCTCGAATTTCACCAATCTCGATAATCCGACGCCGCTGGCGACATGGCGCGACCATCACGAGATCGTCGAGGCTGTCGCCGCCAAGGACGTCGACCAGGCGCGTCGGCGGCTCGACGACCATTACCGGGGGATCCAGCAGGTTATCGCAAAAAACCGAACAAGCTGAAGAACAACCTGACTATGCCAAGGGAGGAAACCATGCGTATCAGGACCATCGCATTCTCAGTCGCCGGGCTGCTGCTCGCCAGCATTGCCCCATTGACCAGTGTCCAGGCACAAAGCGCCAAGACCATTGCGGGCGGCTTCGACGTCGGTCCCGGCGGTTTTCCCAAGAACTTCAACCCGCTGGTGGCGACCGGCGGCTACACCTGGCTCAGCACCTATTTTGAACCGCTGGTCATCTACAATGCCGGGCTGGCCGATATCGAAGGCGACCTCGCCAAGGACTACAAGATCAGCGACGACCAGCTGAGCTATACGTTCAACCTGGTCAACGAGACCTGGCATGACGGCAAACCGTTCACCTCGAAGGACGTCAAGTTCACCCTCGAGCTTGCCAAGAACAAGGCCTCCGGCAGCCTGTTTGCCGCCCGCCTCGCCAACATCGCCTCGGTCGATGCCCCGGATGACCACACCGCAGTGGTGAAGCTATCGAAACCGAACGGCTCGTTTCTATCCATCCTCTCGCAGCTGATGATCCTGCCGGAGCATGCCCTGGCCGCTCTGCCGCCGGAATCGCTGGCGACAAGCACCTGGTGGTCGACCACTCCGGTCGGCACCGGCCCGTTCAAGTTCAAGCGCTACGTGACCGACCAATATGTCGAACTGGCAGCCGATGACGATTATCGCGGCGGCAAGCCGAAGGTAGACGTGCTCATCAACCGCTATTTCGAGTCGCCGGCGGCGGCCGTTGCCGCGCTCCGTGCCGGCGAAATCCAGTTCACCTATGTCGAGCCCGACGATGCGGCATCGTTCAAGAGCGACAGCAATTTCAAGGTGATCGAAGGTGCCTCGTACGTGGTCAACTATATCGGCCTGAACCAGAAGGTCGACCTGTTTAGGGATATCCGTGTCCGCCAGGCGATCATGTACGCGATCGATCGCAACGCAATCATCGACAGCCTCTACGGCGGTGCCGCCGAGCCAGCCAATTGCGGCTATGTCGCGCCGCATCTCGTTCCCGCAGGCCTCGAACCCTATGCCTACGATCCGGCAAAGGCCAAGGCGCTGCTGAGCGAGGCCGGCTGGGACAAGATCAACGGCGACAAGCCGATCACCTTGCTGACCTATTACGGCTCGCCGCAAGCGGCCAATGTGATGGCCGCTGTCCAGTCGATGCTGGCCGAGGTCGGCATCAATGTGGTGCCGCGGGTCGTCGATACGCCGACCTACAACGGCATCGTCTACAAGCAAGGCACGCCGGACTGGAACGCCTTTCCGATGGTCTATGCCGGCCTGCAGAACGGCCCCAACCCGGCCGGCCTCAATCCCGGCCTCAACAAGTCGCAGATCCCGCCGGCAGGCTTCAACACCATGCGCATCGAGTTCGACGATCTGAGCACCGCATTGGACGCCGCGCTAGGCCAAACCGATCCGGCCAAGCTCGATCAATCCTGGCAGGGGGTCTGCAAGGTGATGAACAAGGAGCTACCCTGGGCCACGTTGTGGGTGGCCAACCGCTATGGCGTAGCCTCCAACAAGCTGCATGACTTCGTCTGGACGCCGGCGCCGGGCGGCGGCCCCTACGCAGCTCACCCCGAGCGCTGGGACATCCAGTAAGAAACCCGCAACCAAGCGAGCAGGCGGGACCACTTTGGCGCCGCCTGCCACCGCCACGGAAAGCCCATGTTGAGCTTCATCGCCCGCCGCAGCGCCACAGGATTGCTGATGCTGGTCGCGCTCAGCGTCCTCATCTTCATCCTGTTGCGGCTGGCGCCGGGCGATCCGATCGACGCCTATATCAACCCATCGGTCCCCATGTCGGCTTCCGACCTCGAGGGCCTGCGCGAACGGCTCGGGCTCGATCGGCCGCTTCCCGTGCAATATCTCGCCTGGCTGCGCGCGGCGCTGAGCGGTGACTTCGGCTATTCGATTCAGCGCAGCGGCGTTGCCGTGCTGCCACTGGTCATGGAACGCATCGGCCCGACGGCGCTGCTGATGGGTACGGGCCTGGCGATCGCCATCGTGCTCGGCATTTCCGCCGGCATTTTCAGCGCGGTGCGCCGTAACGAACCATCCGACATCGCGCTGTCGGTGCTGTCGTTTATCGGTATCTCCAGCCCGGCTTTTCTGACAGCGCTGCTCGGTCTCTATTTCTTCTCGGTGCTGCTGCGCTGGGCGCCGTCCGGCGGCATGCAGACCGCGGGTGCGCCGTTCTCGGCGACGGATGTGCTTGCGCACCTCGTCCTGCCCGCCTGCCTGCTGTCCGTCGGCCATGCCGCGCTGATCATGCGTTACATGCGCGCCTCGCTGCTGGAAGTGCTCAACCAGGATTACGTGCGGACGGCGCGTGCCAAGGGCGTGCGCGAGTTCTGGGTGATCATCAAGCATGCAACCCGCAATGCGCTCTTGCCGGTCATTACCTTGATCGGCTCGACTGTCGGCATCGCCATCGGCGGCGCCATCTTCCTGGAAAGCGTGTTCAACTGGCCGGGCATGGGACTGCTTCTGGTCAACGCCGTCGGCACCCGCGATTACCCGGTGATCATGGGCGCTACCCTGGTGATCGGCGTTTGCGTCATCCTGGTCAACCTCTTGACCGACGTCGTCTATGCCGTCGTCGACCCGCGCATTCAGGTGGCATGATGGCAATCACGGCGCCAGATCCTACAGTTGACCCGACAGCCGTGCCGCAAACCAAAGGCCCGCTTCGCCGCGCGCTCGACCGCTTTTTTGAAAACCGCGCGGCGCGTGCCGGGCTTTTGATCGTCATCCCGATCCTGCTGGCGGTTTCGACGTATCCTTTGTGGTGGCCGTTCGGTCCTAACACCATCGACCTCCGAGCAATGAACAAGGCGCCGTCGGCCATTCATTGGCTGGGCAGCGACGGCGTCGGGCGCGACGTCATGGCCCGGTTGCTGCAAGGCGGGCGGATCTCATTGCTGGTTGCCGTCAGCTCGGTCGCCATCTCCACCGTCATCGGCTTCCTGGTCGGCGCCGTCGCCAGCTTTGGCGGGCGCCTCGTCGACGGCACGGTGATGCGCCTGGTCGATCTGGCGATGACGCTGCCGCCGGTGATCTTCCTGCTGGTGCTGGCTTCGATCGCCGGCACCGGCATCGCGCCGACCATACTGGTGATCTCGCTGCTCTCCTGGCCGGTGCTGTCGCGCATGGTGCGCGCCCGGCTGCTCGAACTGCGCGAGCGCGATTTCGTCGTTGCCGCCCGCGGCATGGGGGCAGGGCTGCCGCATCTGCTGTTCCGGCACGGCCTGCCCAATTGCATCGATATCCTGGTCGTCTACGCCACCTTGCAGATCGCCAACGCCATCCTGCTCGAGGCCGGCCTGTCCTTCCTCGGCCTCGGCATCGCACCGCCCGAAGCCAGCTGGGGCAACATGCTCAATCTCGCCCGCTCCACCGTTGTGCTTGAAAATTACCCCTGGCAATGGATGTTCCCGGGCGCCGCACTGGTGCTCACCGTGCTCGCCATCAACTTCATCGGCGACGGCTTGCGCGACGCATTCGACCCCCGCTCCGATCTCAACTGACCTCAAAGGTTCATCAAAATGCCCCTGTTTACCGGCGTCGTGCCACCTGTCGTCACCCCGCTCAATGCCGATTTCAGCATCGACTTTCCGTCGTTCACCCGCACCATCGAGAACCTGCTCGACGGCGGCGTTCACGGGCTGTTCGTGCTCGGCTCGACCAGCGAGGTGGTCTTCCACGACGAGGCGGGCCGCAGGGCCGTCCTCGAGCACGCGGTCAAGGTCAATAACGGCCGGGTTCCGATCTTCGCCGGGGTCATCGACCCGACGACCGACCGCGTCATCAACCACGCCCGGATCGCCAGATCGGCCGGCGCCGACGCCATCGTCGTCACCGCGCCGTTTTATACCCGCACCAGCCAGCCGGAGATCGGCGACCACTTCCGCTATATCAAGGATGCGATCGACATTCCGGTCATCGCCTACGACATCCCGGTCTGCGTCCACGTCAAGCTGGAGCGCAAGACCACGGTCGGCCTCGCCAGGGAAGGCGCCATCGCGGGCATCAAGGATTCCAGCGGCGATGACGGCAATCTGCGTTACGTGCTCAAGGACATGGCCGACGACCCCGGCTTCTTCGGCATGACCGGCTCCGAGATACTGGTCGATAGCGTGCTGGCGATGGGTGCGCATGGCGTCGTGCCGGGGCTCGCCAATGTCGACCCGCATGGTTATGTCAGGCTGTGGAAGCTGACGCAGGCGGGCCAGCATGCCGAAGCCCGCCTGGAGCAGGAGCGGTTGTTGAAACTGTTCGAGATCGTCTGGATCTCGCTCGGCAGGACCAGCGCCGGCTCGGCCGGCGTCGGCGCCTTCAAGGCGGCGATGAAGAGCCTCGGCATCATCGCCTCGAACACCATGGCGCGGCCGCAGCGCAGCCTGAACGACGAGGAAACCGCAAAGATCGACATGATCCTTCGCGATGTGGGGCTGCTCCGCTGAGTGCCGCGCCGATCCTCTCGATTTCCGGCCTCCGCTCGGTGTTCCGCATCGCGGGGCGCGACATCGCGGCGGTAACGGATGTCGACCTGACGATCGGCTCCGGCGAGACGGTGGCGCTCGTCGGCGAATCCGGATCCGGCAAATCCGTCACCAGCCTGTCGATCATCGGCCTGTTGCCGAAAAGGGTCGGACATATTGCCGAGGGATCGATCGCGCTGCGGCGCAAGAACGGCACGGTCACCGAGCTGACCAGCCTCGATGCCGAGTCGCTGCGCAAGATACGCGGCAATGAGATCGGCATGGTGTTCCAGGAGCCGATGACCAGCCTCAACCCGGTCTACACGATCGGCGAGCAGATCGCCGAACCGATCCGCATCCATCTCGGCAAATCGCACCGCGAGGCAGCAGCGGACGCGGTGCGGCTGCTGGAACAGGTCGGCATTCCCGATCCGAAGCAGCGGGCGCGGCAATATCCACACGAACTTTCGGGCGGGATGCGCCAGCGCGCCACCATTGCCATGGCCCTGTCCTGCGATCCTGGTTTGCTGATCGCCGACGAGCCGACAACCGCATTGGACGTCACCATCCAGGCCCAGATCCTCGATCTTTTGGCCGACCTGCAGGCGCAGCGCGGCATGGGCATCCTGTTCGTCACCCACAATCTCGGCGTCGTCGCCGAAATCGCCGACCGGGTGGCGGTGATGTATGCCGGGCGTATCGTCGAAACAGGTCCGGTGAGCGAAGTGTTCGCCCGTCCGCGTCATCCCTATACGGCAGGGTTGATGCGCTCGGTGCCGCGGCTCGGCCAGGCCACGGCGCTGAAGGCGGCGGGAACGCCGCTGCCGACCATTGCCGGAAATGTTCCGTCGCTCGCCTTGCTGCCCAAGGGCTGTTCCTTCGCGCCGCGTTGCCCGATGGCTATCGCTGCCTGCCGCGCTGCGGTCCCTCCATTGTTTGGGGCGACGCCGACCCAGCAAAGCCGCTGCCTGCGCTGGGAGGAACTCTGATGGCCGACGCCCCTTTCCTCGCTGTCAAAAACCTGACCAAGCATTTTGCGCCGACAGCGTTCTCGCGCGGACCCGTCGTAAGGGCGTTGGAGGATATTTCTTTCGATATCGGGCGTGGCCAGGTGGTCGGCCTGGTCGGCGAATCCGGCTCCGGCAAGACGACGATCGGCCGCTCGGTGCTGCGTCTGATCGAGCCGACATCCGGCCAAATCAACTATGACGGCACCGACATCACCAGGCTGGGTGCCGCCCAGTTGCGCCGCCAGCGCCGCAAGATGCAGTATATTTTCCAGGATCCCTTCGCCAGCCTGTCGCCGCGCATGACGATCGGGCAGATCCTCACCGAAGGCCTGGACATTCAAGGCATCGGCAAGAAGTCCGAGCGGCGGGCGAAGGCCGAGAAGGCACTTGCCGCGGTCGAGTTGCCGGTCGACGCCTATGACCGCTACGCCCATGAATTTTCGGGCGGCCAGCGCCAGCGCATCGGCATCGCCCGGGCGCTGACGCTCGAGCCGGAATTCATCGTTGCCGACGAGCCGGTCTCGGCACTCGACGTCTCGATCCAGGCGCAAATCATCAATCTGTTGCGCGACCTGCAGCTCCGGCTCGGCCTGACCATGCTGTTCATTTCGCACGATCTGGCTGTCGTCGAGTACATCTGCGACATGGTCATCGTGCTCTATCTCGGGCGCATCATGGAGGTTGCGCCGGCGGCCGAGCTTTATGCCCGGCCGCAGCATCCCTACACGCGCGCGCTGCTGTCAGCCATTTCGTCGCTCGATCCGCTGGCCAGGCAAAGCCGGCAGGTGCTCAAAGGCGATATTCCAAGCCCGGCAAACCCGCCGTCGGGCTGCGTTTTCCGAACCCGTTGCCCGTTCGCGCTGGAAGCTTGCGCCGGGGCTGTACCGCCGCTGAGGGCGACAGCCGAGGGCCATCTGAAGGCCTGCATTCGCGACGACATCGCTTAGGTTTTCTGCCCTCGGCCTACGGGAGAACTTGGGCGAGATGGACAAGGTCGTCGGCCACAAAGTCCCAGCTCTCAAGAGGCGAGAGATCGGTCGTCTGCGCCGGGCCATGCTCTTTTGGCCGAGCAACAAAGGCGGTTCCGATACCGCACCTTCGTGCCGCGGCCAGGTCGTCATTGTGCGCGGCGATTAACACGGCCTCCGCAGGTCGCACCCCCAGGATCTCCACTGCGCGGAGATAAGCCTGCGGCGCAGGCTTGTAGGTGCCGAACACATCCGAGCCAAGGACGGTGTCCCAAGGCAGGCCGGCGCGCTTGGCCATATCCAGCAACAGCCGGGTATTGCCTCCCGACAAGGGCGCGATGATGAAGCGCTCCCTTAGCCTCGCAAGGCCTTTCAGCGAATCGGGCCACGGCTCCAGCCGGTGCCAGGCGAGGTTGAGTTCCTCAAGTTCGGCGGTCGGCAGCTCGGACGGGGCCAGCCCGAACTGGACGAGGGTGGCGTCCAGATTCTCCCTGTTGATCACGTCAAGTGACACGAAAGGCCGGTGCCCCGTCCGCACCGCCTCGGTCGAGGCGTCATAGCGCGACGCCCACGCATCGGCGAATTCACCGGGATCGACCTGCTCTGCACCAACTCGCGCGAGGAAGGCGCCGGCCTCTCTTGCGATACCGCTGCGCCAGTCAACGACGGTTCCCAGAACATCGAAGAATAGAACTCGAGTAGTGGTCATTGAGCTTTCCTCCGACCTCATTGAAACGTCGCCGACGCCAACCCATATGCAATGCGCGTCGGATGTTTCCTCCCATTCGTCCGGCGCGTTCCCCTCTGAAGGTTTTCGACCTTCACATCTGGCCGGGCTTTGCAGCCCGGCCTTTTTTTGCGGGTAAGTGAGCCAGCCGAGATCATGGCGCAGGTGTGCCCAGCGTATCGATGCGTTTCGCCAGCGCCGCGGGATCGCCAAGCACGCGCAGCGTCTTCAGCCGAGCTGTGCCGCCGGCAGCGATCGAGACGCCCGATGCCGGCACGCCAAGCGCCTTGGCTACCAGCCTTTCCAGCGCTCGATTGGCGGCTCCGTTTTCCGGCACGGCGCGGACGCGAGCCTTCAGATGGCTTCGTCCATCCGCCGATGTTTCGATGCCTTCCAGCCTGTCCATCGCTGATTTCGGCGTCAGCCGGACAAACAGGTCGATGCCGTCGGCGCGCGTGCGGAACGGCGCACTCATCGACGCCCTGGGCTCAGACGACCAGCGAAAGCACGGTGGTGAGCAGGAACTGCCGGATGAAGAACAGGATCAGCAGCAGGATGATCGGCGAGATGTCGATGCCGCCGAGGTCGGGCATGAAGCGGCGGATCGGCCGCAGCGCCGGCTCGGTCAGCCGATAGAGCATGTTGCTGATGGTGTCGACGAACTGGTTGCGGGAGTTGACGACGTTGAAGGCGTAGAGCCAGGAAAATATCGCCGAGGCGATGATGATCCACCAGTAAAGGTCAAGCGCCATGACAATGGTCTGAATGAGGGCGATCATGCCGGTCTCCGATTGTTGCCGACATGTAGCCACTGTAGGTGAAAGCGGCAAGAGCCGCCTTCTGCCGCATGGGCGAGGGCGCACGAACGGCCGAGCGGCATTTCGGCAGCAAGCGCAGCCTTGACAGGAAACCGCAGCGGCCGATAAAAGCCCCATCCGCTGGACGGGGCTGTAGCTCAGCTGGGAGAGCGCGTCGTTCGCAATGACGAGGTCAGGAGTTCGATCCTCCTCAGCTCCACCAGCGGATTTTTTCCGACCCTTTGCCTGGATGAATTCCAAGGAAATCCTCCTTGGATTCGCGGCGTCTCTCAGACGAAGCTCGCGAACGCATTGCAGGCCTGCTGGCGGCTTGGCACTATCGTTGCCGGGTGGATTCACATCGGCGACGTAAAGACCCTCTACACCAGTAGCGTATGCGGCCTATTGCCACTGCGCCTCGTCCTTGCCAGACTTGGTCCGTCTTCAAAACCGAGGGGAATTCACCATGACCAGCACGACAAGGCGTGATTTTGTAGGTCTTACAGGAATGGCAGCGACTGCCCTGGCCGGTGCTGTTGCAACACGAGCTACCGCTGCGGAAAGCGACGTAGCGCCATCGTTCGATGAGGTTCTTCAAGAGTACAACCAAAACAACACAGAAAGGACTAGATCAAAGCTGGCGATCTATGTGGTCCTTTCTCATCTGCACGCCAGTCTCGAGGACGAATTTAGCGACCTTGGGCTAGAGCTGCCTTTAGGGAAAAAGGCCTTGCCATCGAACCTGCCGGCCAATTTCGCCGACGCGCAGGTTGCACCCCTTCCTTGGCTCTTCAAGCCCTCGGAAGTTACCGACCACGAACGAAACGGCTATGCGGCGATTGCAATGCGAATGAACGCAGTGATGGCAAGACACACCGCCGACGTGAGTGTCGGGGTTTCGCATATCATGTCGCACAAGGGATAGGCGCGACCTTGCCGGCGAGAACGGCACGTCAGGCGAGCACAACGCCGGCCGGCGATTTGTTGTTGCGGGCGAACCGATTACCTGTTTTGGCGAGGCGACTGCGCTGCGAGAGTCCTCACAATGGATAAATCCTTCCGCGACGCGCCGCGCGACATAGCGAAGCTCTCGGCACCCCGGCCAGTGGGAATTGTCAGCCGTCCGCGCGTAGTGGCGCTGCTTTCGCAGGCCCTCGACAGCGGTGCATGCTGGCTGGCTGCGCCTGGTGGATACGGCAAGACCACCGCGGTGATCGACTTTCTGGAACACGGAGGGCTGGAACACGGAGGGCTGGAACAAGGCGGGCTGAAGCAAGGCGAATCGGCGTACAACTGGTATCGGGTCGACACCGAGGACCAGGACGTTGCGCGCCTTTTCCACTATCTGACGCTGTCGCTCGACGGCAGGCATGCCGGCATGCCGGTCTTTGGTCCGGAATATGCCGACAATTCCGACGATTTCGCGCGGCTGTTCTTCCGCACCTATTTCTCGCGGCTTGATCCGGGCACGATCCTGGTCCTCGACGATCTGCATCGTGCCGATGCGCCAGGCTTTCGCCGGACGCTGGCGATCCTGTTGCGCGAACGCCCCAACACCGTCCGCTGCATCTGCACATCGCGGATGCTGCCCGAGGGCGATGTCGCCGACCTCGTGCTGTCGGGACAGTTGCCGGTCCTCAACCAAACGCTGCTGGAGTTTTCGCCTGCGGAGGCTCGCAACCTCGTCACCGCCCGCTCGCAATCGCCGTCCGAGGTCGGCGACATTTCGGAGGCGCGCGGCTGGGCGGTGGGCCTTCTCCTGCTGGCCAACGCCGGAATGTACTACCCGCTTTCGCAGACCGGCCTTGCCGGAGGCGCCGGCCTTCGGGAGATTGTCGGACGTTATTTCCTGCGCGACATCGCGCCGGAGGACCAGGATCTGCTTATCAGGCTCAACGTTCTGCCGGAGATCAGCACGGAGCTTGCCGATGCGTTCCTGGGCTCGCCGCAGGCTGCTCGCCTGCTGGTGCGGCTGCAGCATCGCCAGCTGCTGATCACGCGCGACGGTCCGGGCGGCGCCGCCTTCCAGCTGCATGACTTGTTGCGCGAATACCTTGCCGGCCTACTGGACCGGCGCGTGACGGAAGCGGACCGTTCCAGGCTGCGCGAGCAGGCAGCAAAGGTCCTGCACGAGGCAGACAAAACCGACGCGGCAATCGTGCTGGCGTTGCAGGCGGGCGCCTGGCCGCTGGCACGCCAGCTCATTCTGGAGTGCGCTAACGGCGTTCTCTCGCAAGGGCGCAGGGCCAGCTTCGTCGAATGGTGCAACAGGCTGCCCCCCGACCAGATGGACGGGTGGGTCCATTATTGGCTGGGCGTCGCCTTCGCATCGGACGATGCGAAGGCCGAACCGCACTTCTCCAAAGCATGGCAAGCATTCGAGAACACCGACATGCGCGGCCAATGCCTGACGGTGGCGCGGGCGGTCGTGGTCAAGACCGCCAGCTGGCGTACGCATGAGGGGCTGGCGGATTGGACGCGCCGAGCCTCACAGGTTCTTGCCAAGGGATTGCCGGAGTTGGATCCGGAGGAACTCATGATGGTCAGGCTCGGCATCCTGCGGGCCGTCGATTTCGCCGAGCCTGGCGAATTCGACGCCCATGACGCGAAGCGCCTCGTGAATGATATCCAGCAGCGCCTGACACATCTGCCGATCGAGGATTCGGTCGAGTTGCGCCTGCTGGCAAGCGAAGCGCTCATCGACTACGCGACCTCGTCGGGGCAGCGCGACATTTTTGCCAATGCCGTGGACAGCGTTGCCGCCGATCTCGAACATCCGGATATCCCGCCGCTGGTGCTCGGCATGTGGCTGGTGTCCTTTGGCTCGGCCAGCGGCCGTTACTTCCCGTATTCGCGGCGCGGTTTTGTCTATGCCTCGGCCGAGGATGCGTTGCGACGCGCAACGGCGATAGGCGAGCAGCACGCCTTACGGGGCGTCGAGTTCAGCGCCCTCTATCAGCTTCAATTGCTGATGAAGCTTCACAACAGGTTCTCGGAATTCAATGCGCTCGTCTCCCGGCTGGGCGAGATCGCGGACAGCAGGTTCACAACCCAGGTCGCTGTAGTCGCCGACTGCCACGCGGCGATGCACACGCGCAACGGCGACTTCGTCAAGGCTTATCTCGACTGCGATGCCTTCATGGATGCGATCGAGCGGGCGAATGAGCCGATGATCGAACGCTGGCCGCATTACGTCACCAAATACCAGGTCCTGCTGGCCGATCGGCGTCCTGCGGAGGCCATTGCGCTACTCCAGGAGATCGTCGAAAGGCTGAGCGGCGGCCCTCGCCAGCGCGTCGAACTCAACATTCTGGCCGCTCAGGCCCTGGAGCAGAAGTGGAACGGCGGCGCGTCCTATGGCACTCGTCTGGCTGAATTCATGGAGGTGTTGCGCCAGGTCAACCCCTCCGCAATCCTGCTCAACCTGCCGGACTTATTGGCCGATCTGGTCGCCGATGCGCTGGAGCGAAAGATCGACGTCGATCTCTGCCGCCGCGTCGTTCGGGCGCGATATCTGGTCCCGCCCGCTGGCCGACCCGCCCAGTGGCCTTGGCTGCTCAGGATCCACTTGATGGGAGGCTTCCGCCTCGAAATCGATGGCGCCGAGGTCGCGCCCGGTGCCAAACCTACCCGCGCGCTCGACATATTGCGCATTATCTGCCTGTCGAGGGATCAGGTCTGTTCGGTGGAAACCCTGCAGGATTGGCTCTGGCCCGACCTCGACGGCGACCAGGCCAAAGCGGCCTTGGAGCAGGCGCTGCATCGTCTGCGCAAATTGCTCGGGCAAGGCGAACTCGTAACGCTGAGAGAAGGCCGTTTGCGGCTCGCGGCCGACAAGGTCTGGATCGATCTGCAGGATTGGGAAGACCGGCTGAAACCCGTCCTGTCGGGCCAAAGAGACAGCGCAATCGAGGAGCAGGAAATGCTGCTGGAAGGCTTTGTCGGCCCGCTTTTCTCGAATGCCCCGATGCCCGCCTGGTCGAACGCCGCGGCCGACAGGGTGCGGGACGGGTTGGTGGAGCTTGCCGTGCGGATCGCCAAACACTGGCAGAGCCAAGGCAACGCGGATCGGGCACGCCAGGCGTGCCGGCGTGCGCTCGATTTCTACCCGGAATCGGCCAAACTCCATGGCACGCTCATCCAGGAGAGCCTCTCCAGAAACGACCATGCCGGCGCCATCGAGGATTACCGGCGCTATGAACGCGCGCTCGCTTCGACCGGCGATGACGAGCCCTCGCCTTTGCTGCGTTCGCTCGTGCGCCCGTTTCTCTAGACCGGTTCATCGTTTCACCGAAACGCCGAACCGCTCTATCTCTTTATTTTTGCGCAATTCCGGACGGAAAACCGTTCCACACTTTTCCTGGAATTGCTCTGGCGCAGCTCGGAACTCCGTAAGCCGTCCGTAAGTCGCGGTCTGGGAACCTCGGCCCGTCGATCAAAACCGATCGCCGGAGGCCTGAAGCCCCCGATACCAACACTCACAGGAAGGAAAAGGTCATGCCGTATACTGCCAGAGCAACTTCGAGAGTGCGTGCCGGCACCATCCGCGCTGGAGCCACAAGACTTTCCGACCAGCTCAGGATCGGGCCTTGGTCGCTCCTCTCGCCCGAAGCTGTCATACAGCAAAAGTACAACTCCCTTGGAGGCGCCGGCTTCGCCGAGATCGACAGGAAGGACACTGGAAAAGCCTGGTATCTCAAGAACGGCTCATGCATTTGCTACAACGATGCCATGCACAACGCCTTTGAGATCCATGGCGAAATCTACAGGAAGTGGATTGCGCTTGGCGGTCTCGCGTGGGGCATTCCCTGCACCGACGAAACCGGAACTCCCGACGGCGTCGGCCGATACAATCACTTCAACAACAATACCGCTTCGATCTACTGGACACCGAACACCGGTGCTCAAGCGATTTGGGGGGCAATTCGCGGCAAATGGGCAGCAATGGGCTGGGAGCGCTCGGTTCTCGGCTATCCGGTCACCGACGAAACCGGAACTCCCGACGGCGTCGGGCGCTACAACCATTTTGCCAATGCCGGCTCGATCTACTGGACACCGAACACAGGAGCCAACGTGGTGTACGGTGACATCCGCAAGAAGTGGGAGAGCCTGGGCTGGGAGCGGTCATACCTTGGGTACCCAACGACCGACGAGACCGAATTTGCCGACGGAGGCCGCGCCAATTTGTTTGAAAACGGCGGCATATACTGGTGGCCCGATACCGGCGCGATCGACCTTCGAGACGTCGTCGTCCACTATACCGGCCTCCATTGCTTCGGCGAGACCGACTGGGATCAGGGGCCGGGTGGTGCGGACGAGCCCTATGTCATCGTCAGCGTGGCAACGCCGCAGATCGCCTACACCAAGCGCAGCCAGGTCTATGGCGACGTCGATGCGGGAGATACGAGACCCGACCTGATGGAGGTCTATCGAGGCAAGCCCTACGGCATCAATATCGGTACGGTGCTGATGGAAAACGATTTTGGCGATCCCAACAAGTACAAGGACGAAGTGCAGAAGGTCGTGATGGGCGTCCATACGGCGGGTACGCTGGCTTTGGGCCTCATTCCGGTGGCAGGACCTATCATTGCCGCGATAGCCGGCCCGGCCCTGGGATCCTTGATGCCATCGATCGGCGGCGCCATCAGCGATCTCTTCGATTGGGGCGATGACAGGATCGGGAGCGCGACAGTGACCATCTCCGCAAAGCAGATGGTGTTGCTCGCGGCACGTACGAACAATACCACCTTCAGCGGGATTGGGTTCAAAGTGGAAACGCCCCTGATTTCCGGCGAGGGGGCTTCCTACAAAGCCTATTTTGACTTTGTGCCTGCCTAGGCCAATCGCCCCCGGCAAAAAAGCTTGCCGGGACAATCAACTTACCAGCCCCGCCTTCCGTTGGCGGGGCTGACGTTCGCGACTGAGAGATTTATTTCCGTAGCGGTCGTCGCAAGGCGCGGTCCGGATGCGGCAGCGGCCGATCAGCATAGCGGGCAAGCAGTTGTGTGCGTCAAGTTCTGCAAAAATGGCGTGGCAGTAGCTGTGACGTCGGCGTGTCCGCCGCGCAGCCCCCGTGTTTAGCGG